>JBAVCA010000270.1:0-2102 GCA_049586475.1 Nocardioides sp. | reverse complement strand
CGGCAGGGCACCGCTGAGCATCGCGGCTTCCTTGACCTGGGCGTACGGCGATTAGGCGGCTCCGCCGCCGATGGCGTCGAGGAAAAGCTGAGGATCGATTCCGAGCCCGCGCGCCAGCGCGGAGGACTGCGCCGTACTCGCGGTGATCAGGCCGACCCGGGCGCTCGTGGCCGGCTTGAGGGCCGAGCCGCCGCCGACCTCGCTGCCGAACACGAGAGTGCGACTCCCGATAGCATCGAGGGGATGCGCATGGGCGTAGCTGCCAGGCCTTTCGCCGGGTCGGGCGCCAGTCGGGCGCCCGTCAGGCGTGAGCCGGTCGTCAGTCGGGCGTCCAGCACCTGATGAAGGTCTGGCCGGCCGTCCACTGGGCGGGGTCCGGGCCCTCGAAGGCCCAGGTGTAGTCGAGCGGGTCGTCAGCGACCTGCGCCGCAGCATCGCGGCACGGGTCCTCACCGGCACTGGCCACGGCCGCGCGTCCTGGATAGTCGCCCTCGGGGAGGGCGATCACCGAGAGGGCGCGCCACGAGTGCGGGTCCGAGCAGGGCACGCGCTGGAAGTCGGCGTCGTCCGGCCCGGCGGTGCCGCACATCGCATAGGTCTCGCGGCCCTGCTCGGTCTCGAGGATCCCGGCGAGCGAGCCGCGCACCCGAGTGAGGCGGTCGGCGCCGGCGAGGGCAACGACGTCGCAGCGGTACCAGTCGGAGCCGGAGTCGTACTCCTCGACGGTGGGGGTAAACCACACGGGTCGCAGCATGCTCAGCCGCAGGTCCTCGAGGGACCCGCCCACGAGGTCGGGGAGCGCATTGGGGCAGGTCGTGGCGACCTGTCGCTGAACCTGACGCGAGTCGACGGCCAGCAGGTGGCCGTCGGCCAGGTTGGCCACGGTGCCGACGGCGTACGTCTCGGCGGTATGGGTCTGCTTGCACCCGAGCGCCGGCTTGCCTGCGGTGGGGGAGAGCACCTCGTCGAACGTGAGGCGGTGGCACGTGCCAGGCTTGGGTCGCGGCGCATCGGTGGCGGTGGGCGGTGCTGCCGACGGGGCAGAAGGTGGAGCAGACGGTGACGTAGCCGGCGCAGATGCGGCGGTGCCTGGTGCTCGGGAGGTTTGGTCGGTGTTCCCGGAGCAGCCGGCGCCGAGGAGCGCGATCATGGCCACCGGGAGCAGCACGCGGGCTTCAGTCATCGGTCTTGGCCCAGCACACCGAGCGGCGGTTGCCGGCATCCCACTCGGCCTGGTGGAACCAGGTGTAGCCGTAGTCGAAGTCGACGGGGTAGTTGAGCCAGGCACCGACGGAGTCGGAGCAGAAGTCTCGGGTCTTGACCTCGACGATCCGGTCGCCGGGGTAGGGGTCCTCGGGTTCACCCAGCTTGATGGTCGTCACGGCGCGCCAGTCGTGAGGCTGGGTGCAGGGGATCTTGGCGCCGGAGTCGACCGAGGGGCCCTGCACGCATGCGAGCCACTTGTCATCGGGGCGCCCCTGCAAGAGCCCGCGAGCCGTCTCGGGGAGCGTGACCAGAGCAGCGCTCTGCTCACCTCCACCGACCGCGTCGCAGCGGTACCAGCGCGCTCCCTCGGCCCAGGCGGACTCCGACGGACGGAACCAGGCCCAGGTCACGATCGAACGCATCGAGAGACTGACGTCGCCGCCCAAGAACTTCTCCAGCTGCCGGGTGCAGGTCTCGAAGGCGAATGCGCCCACCTCGGGGGCGTCGTAGTCGGCGGTGCTGAAGGTGTCCGCCGGCATCTCGCCCACGGCGTAGGTCTGGGCGGTGTGGTCCTGGCTGCACGGCACCGTCGGCGTTGCGTTGGCAGCTTCGGAGATGTCGGCGAGCGTGAGCTGCCGGCAGGCTCCCAGCTCGGGCGGCTGGACGGAGTCGACCTGATCAGGATCTGCTCGAGGAGCAGGCTGGCCGCACCCGCTCAGCGCGGAGGCGATCACGACAGCCAACGCGAGACGCCAACCCCTGCCGCTCATGTGGCCCGATGGTACCGGCGAGCCCGTAGCCGCCCCCGGACGCCCGTCACTGGCCCGTCACTGGCCCGTCACTGGCCCGTCATCGGGGAGCCAGGAGTGCGGCAAGGGTCCCGCCGAGCTCGTAGC
>JBAVCA010000269.1:0-2339 GCA_049586475.1 Nocardioides sp. | reverse complement strand
GTCCAGCTTGGGACCGGAGGTCGTGCCGGAGACGACGATCTTTCCGCCGGGGCGCAGCGCGCGGATCGAGTGCGACCAGGTCGCGCGGCCGACGGTCTCCATCACGGCGTCGACCTTGAAGGGCAGGCGCGCTCCGGACTCGAAGATCTCGTGCGCGCCGATCTCGAGCGCCTTGGCCCGCTTGTGCTCGTCCCGGCTCGTCGCCAGGACCCGGAGCCCGGCGGCGCGCGCGAGGATGATCAGGGCGGTGGCAACGCCGCCGCCGGCGCCCTGCACGAGCACCGTGTCGCCGGCCTTGAGCTCGCCGCGGGTGAAGAGCATCCGGTAGGCCGTCAGCCACGCGGTGGGCAGGCACGCCGCCTCCTCGAAGGACATCGACGCCGGCTTGGGGACGACGTTGCGTCGTGGCACGATCAGCTGCTCGGCAATCGCGCCCTGGTGCCGCTCCGAGAGCAGCGACCGCTTCGGGTCGAGGGTGTCGTCGCCGACCCACGACGGCTCGTTGATGACCGCATGGACCACCACCTCGTTGCCGTCCTCATCGAGGCCAGAGGCGTCGCAACCGAGGATCATCGGCAGCTGCTCCTGCTTGAGACCGACGCCGCGCAGCGACCACACGTCGTGGTGGTTGAGCGAGGCTGCCTTCACCGTGACCGTGGTCCAGCCGTCCGGGGCGATCGGCTCGGGCCGCTCCCCCAGCACCAGACCGGCGAGCGGGTTGTCGTTGTCGAAGGACGTGGCGTAGGCGGCGAACATGCTTCGAGGCTACCGACGTCACCTCGTCGTTACCGGACAGGTCTAGGTTCGTCGGCATGGCTCACGATCACCCCAACGTCGTCGTGCTCTTCGGAGCGACCGGCGACCTCGCCCGGCGCAAGCTGCTCCCCGGTCTGCTGCGGCTGTTCGAGGCCCGGCTGATCCCCGACGTCCGCGTCATCGGCACGTCGCTGGAGGAGATGACCCCCGAGGAGTTCGACGCGTTCGCCCGCGAGGCCTGCGCGGAGTTCCACGGAGAGATCAACGACCAGCGCTGGGGTCACTTCTCCAAACGGCTTACCTATGTCCCGACCTCGGCCGGCCCCGAGGCGCTCGCAGCCTTGGTGAAGAAGTGCGAGGGCGAGCTCGGCGAGCCGGCCGACGTTCGGCGGCTGCACTACCTCAGCGTTCCACCGAAGGCGGCCCTCGACGTGATCCACCAGCTCGAGGCGGCCGATCTCGTCGAACGCTCCCGGGTGATCATGGAGAAGCCCTTCGGCACCGACCTCGCCTCTGCGCAGTCCCTCAACCACGAGGTCCACCAGGTCTTCGCCGAGGACCAGGTGTTCCGGATCGACCACTTCCTCGGCAAGGAGGCGGCCCAGAACATCCTGGCCTTCCGCTTCGCCAACGGGCTCTTCGAGCCGATCTGGAACCGGAACTTCATCGACCACGTGCAGATCGACGTCCCGGAGACCCTCGGACTCGAGGGGCGTACGGCGTTCTACGAGTCGACCGGCGCCTACCGCGACATGGTCGTGACGCACCTGATGCAGGTGCTGGCATTCATGGCGATGGAGCCGCCCACCTCGCTGACACCCGACCCGATCAGCGACGAGAAGCTCAAGGTGTTCCGCTCGATGCGCCCGATCGAGCCGCACAACGTGGTGCGTGGCCAGTACTCCGGCTACCGCGGCAAGGAGGTCGTGGCCGACGACTCCGACACCGAGACCTTCGTGGCGCTCAGGGTCGAGATCGACAACTGGCGCTGGGCCGGGGTGCCGTTCTTCCTGCGCACCGGCAAGAAGCTCGCCGAGGGCGCGCGGATCATCTCGATCGCGTTCAAGGAGCCTCCGCTGTCGATGTTCCCGGCCGGCTCCAACGTGGGCACCCAGGGTCCGGACCACCTGACCTTCGACCTCGCCGACCAGTCGAGGATGTCGCTGTCCTTCTACGGCAAGCGACCCGGCCCGGGGATGAAGCTGGAGAAGGTGTCGATGCAGTTCGCCACCGCGGACACCCACGGCTCGGGCTCCGTGCTCGAGGCCTACGAGCGTCTCATCCACGACGCGATGCGCGGCGATCACACCCTCTTCACGACCGCGGACGGCATCGAAACGCTGTGGGAGAAGTCCGAGGCACTCATCTCCGACCCGCCGCCGGTGCGCAGCTACTCGCCCGGGTCCTGGGGACCCAACGCCATCCATCAGCTCATCGCCCCACACGCCTGGCGCCTGCCGTTCGAACGCACCTGGCGCGACACCAGCACCGTCACGCCGGTAGACCCGGACGGCCCAGACGGCTTGTAACTCACCGTTACGACCGCTACCCAGCCCGTCGACGGGTGGGGTAGCGGTCGTAAC
>JBAVCA010000268.1:0-4320 GCA_049586475.1 Nocardioides sp. | reverse complement strand
GATCCATGGTGGCGTTGACCAGGACCGGCAGGCGCCGACCGTCGCGGCGGCGAAGGTCCACCGCGATCTCGCGCGCCTCGCCGTGCATCCGGAGCAGGGGCGCGAAGTGCGTCTCGTGGAAGATCCTGCCCCCGGGAGTGAGGAGGTCGATGAAGGTCCGCGACGCCAGCTCGTCCACGCTCCAGTCCAACCAGCGAGCAAGGGTGTCGTTGGCTCGAAGGATCCGACCGTCGGGCGCGGTGGTGAGGTAGCCACAGGGCGCCCGGTGGTAGAGGTCCTCGGCGTCGTCGTCGGCCGGCGCCGATTCCAACGAAGGCATCGCGTCCCGCGTCACGCCGGGACGAGGCCCAGGTCGTGGACGAACGTGACGATGGCTTCGGTGGTCGGCACCGGGTCGCTGAGGTGAGGACAGTGCCCGGTCGTCTCGAGCAGCACCAGGGTGCCCCGCGGGATGGTGTCCGCGACGTACTCGCCCACCGCGACCGGCGCGAGAACGTCGTCCGTGCACTGCAGGACCAAGGTCGGCACCTCGATCTGAGGCAGCAGTGCGCGGCTGTCGGAGCGGAAGGTCACGCTGGCGAAGAGGCGGGCGATCGCGGGGTCCATCCGACAGAAGCTCTCGGTGAGCTCCTCCCCGAGAGCCGGGCGTTCAGGATTGCCCATGATCGCCGGCGCCATCGCGGCCGACCAGCCCAGGTAGTTGCTGCCCAGCGACTCCAGCAGCTCGTCGACATCCTCCTCGCCGAAGCCTCCGGTGTAGCCGGGCTCGTCGATGTAGCGAGGCGAGGGAGCCACCATCACCAGGGCGGCGACGCGCTCGGGCTCGGCCTGCTGGGTCAGCGCCACGAGCATCGCCGAGACCGAGTGGCCGACGAGCACGGCATCGCGAAGGTCGAGCTCGCGGACCACTTCGGTGATGTCGGCGGCGTAGCCCTCGAGGGAGGAGTAGCGCTGCGGATCAAAGGAGGAGACGTCCGAGCCACCGGCCCCCATCAGGTCCATCATCACGATCCGGTACTCGTCCGCGAACGCCGGCGTGACATTCCGCCACATGTGCTGGTCGCACCCGAAGCCGTGGACGAAGACGATCGGAGGCCCATCCGGGCGTCCCGACACAGACACGTGGTGTCGGGACACAGCATTCATGTGCTTCAGGCTAGCGTCGAAGTCCAATCTCGGCTGCTTTGTGGGAAGGCCGAAGCCGGCCCTGGCCTCGAGAGGTCGGTCGGATCGGCCCACTGCAGTAAAGCGCCTTCGGCGCATCACCTTCAAGGGCGAGGTTCGAGCGATGCCCAGCGGGCCCCCCGGCACGGCTCACCGCGAACCTCGGAGAAACGCTTCAAGGATCGGGCCAGCTGTCCCAGACCCGGATGTGCCCTCCTCGACGAAGACCGCCACGGCAAGGTCGCCCTGGGCGGCGATCATCCAGGCATGGGTGCCGATGCTGCCGTCGTCGGACTCGTGCTCAGCGGTACCGGTCTTGGCGATCACCTCTGCTCCGGGCAGGTCGGCAAGCAGGCGTCCGCTGCCCTGAGTGACCACGCCACGCAGCAACATGCGCAGCTGCGCGGCCTCTCGGTCGCGGAGCGGGACGACGTCGTCCGCAACCGAGACGTCGACCTGCTCGACCAGGCGAGGGATCACCACCTGGCCCTCCTGGATCGAGGCGATCACCGCAGCCATCGCCATCGGGGAGGCCAGCACCGTGCCCTGCCCGATCATGTCCGCGGCGCGCCCCGTCTCCGTGGTCGGCGGCTCGACGGAACCGAAGTAGGCCGGGAAACCCAGGTCGTGATCGATCCCCAGCCCGAGCGAGGCGGCCGCCGCAGCCAGGTCGCCGTCCGCAAGCCGCGTGCGCTCGGCGATGAACGCGGTGTTGCAGGAGTTGGCCACGGCGGCGCGCAGCGAGATCTGGCCGAGGCCGCCCGCCGGGTAGTCGTCGTAGTTCTCGAAGTCGCGACCATCGACGTCGACCGTCGCCGTGCAGGACACGGCAGCATCGGGACCCAGGCCGCTGCGTAGCAGGGCGAGGGCACTCACGCTCTTGAACGTCGATCCGGGCGCGTACTGGCCGAACGTCGCGAGGTTGAGACCATCGTTGCCCGGCCCGTTCGCCGCCGCCAGGATCGCTCCGTCGCTGGGTCGCAGTGCGACCACGGCACTCGCCGGTCGAACCTGCGAGAGCAGGGTTTCGGCGCGCCGTTGCAGCGCTTCGTCGAGCGTCAAGCGAAGCGGTTCGCCGTCCTCGCCTCCGACCCGCCTGATCTCACGCCGCCTGCCGTCGGAACCGACCGCCCGGACCACGACGCCAGGGGTGCCCTGCAGCTGTTCGTCGTAGCGAGCCTGGAGCCCCGACAGACCAGCGGTGTCGCCGACCCTGAAGCGCTCGGGCTGCTCAGCGATCATCTCCGCGGTGACCTCACCGACGGTGCCGAGGAGTGGGGCGGCGAAGTCGCGAGTGGGCGCCAGGGGCACCTCGGCAGGAAGAAAGTAGGCGCCCTCGATCTCGGTGTAGGCGCGACCTACCCGGCCTGGGACGTCCTCGGCGCGGTAGGTGAGCGCCTCCACGAACGCGAGGTCGCCCGCGGCTCGCACGCGGTCCCGGAAGCTCGCGGCGTCGACCCCGACCAGCCGCGCGAGAGCAGTCGCTGACGTGCTCGCCTGCTTGGCCCTGAGCTGGGCCTTGTCGATCCCGACACGGACCACAGAACGGTTGGTCACCAGGCGCCGTCCGGCGGCACCGATGATGTCTCCGCGCTCGCCTGTCAAGCTCGAGGCCTCGAGCACCGAGGCGGCGTTGAGGCTGGGCTCGACCACGGCCCGGTCCCACACGACCTTCCAGGTGCCGTCGGCTCGCTCGAGGGAGACCTCGGTCGGGTAGCTCCAGGTGTCGCTCTCGCTCAGCCGCCACGACCAGGTGAGGGAGGCCTTCGCCGTCTCGCCGCTCTCGACGACCTCACCCAGGCGCACGCCGCCCTCCCGCTCCCCCATGCCCTGCACGGTCGCGACCAGATCGTCGGTCGCTGCCTGGCCGGTGAGCTCGGTGAACGAGACCCCGGTCAGGTCTTCCGCGCCGAGCCCCGCAACGAGCGCCACTGCGGTGCTGTCCGCCCGGTCCCCCGCGTCCTCGGACCCCGGCGTCTGCGCGGTGCAGCCGACGAGGACGCCCGCTGTGAGCAGGGCGGTCGTGGCGAGACGGACCCGGTTCCAACGCATGCGCCCGGTTCTACCAGCCAGGTCCGACAACGCGGCACGGCCGGGTCGGCCCGGAGCACCCCCGGCGCCCCCTTCAGCTCGTCAGTCGAACGACTTCTTGTGTCGCGGCTTCTTGTCGCGGCGCTCCGCGTTGCTGGTGGACGAACCGCGGCCGCCGCCGTCCTCGGAGAGCTCGATGAGCTTGCCGCTGATCCGCGTGGACTCGAGCTTCTTCCAGGTCTCCGGCGACAGCTCGGCCGGCAGCTCGACGATCGAGAAGTCCGGACGGATCTGGATGTGGCCGAAGTCGGAGCGGGACAGTCCACCCTCGTTGGCGATGGCGCCGACGATCTGGCGGGGCTCGACCTTGTGGCGCTTGCCGACCTGGATCTTGTAGGCCTTCATCGGCTGGTCGCTGCCACCGCGGGGACGGCGCTCCGGCCGATCGCCGCCGAACCGGTCGGAGTTGCCTGATCCGCTGCGATCGGGGCGCGAACCGCGCTCGGGGCGATCCTTGACGAACGATTCGTTGCGGACCTTGCGCTCCGCGGCCGGGTCAAGCAGCAACGGCACGTCGCCCTGGGCCACCACGGCGAGCGCGGCAGCGACGTCAGCCTCGGGCACGTCGTGGTTGCGCACGTAGTGAGCGACGATGTCGCGGAACTGCCCGAGCCTGCTGTCCTGCTCGAGCGCCGCGGTGATCTGGTCGTCGAAGCGGGCCAGACGCGTGACGTTGACGTCCTCCACGCTGGGCAGCTTCATCTCCGTCAGCGGCTGACGAGTGGCCTTCTCGATGTGCTTGAGGAGGTAACGCTCGCGCGGGGTGACGAAGGAGATCGCGTCTCCGCTGCGCCCGGCCCGGCCGGTGCGACCGATGCGGTGCACGTAGGACTCGGTGTCGGTCGGGATGTCGTAGTTGACGACGTGGCTGATCCGCTCGACGTCCAAGCCACGGGCGGCGACGTCGGTGGCGACCAGGATGTCGAGCTTGCCCGACTTGAGCTGGTTGACCGTGCGCTCGCGCTGCACCTGAGCGACGTCACCGTTGATGGCCATCGCGGACAGGCCGCGCGCCCGCAGCTTCTCGGCGAGCGTCTCGGTCTCGTTCTTGGTGCGGACGAAGAC
>JBAVCA010000267.1:0-16090 GCA_049586475.1 Nocardioides sp. | reverse complement strand
GTCGGCGCCGTCACAGGGTGTCGTGACCACCTCGACGGGCGCCCGATGCACTCTGACGTTTGGCGTGAAGGAGTTGCACGTTCCGGCCGATCCCGTCAGCGATGCCGTGCGGGCGCGGGCAAAAGCTGCTGCTGAGACGTACCTGGAGAACCTCGACTTCTCGACACTGAGCGTCGATCAGGCAACGCGGGCGGCATCTCCGCGCTCGACGGTGGACTCGGAAACGAGCGTAGCGACGACGGTCGGTGAGTATGAGGTGAACGCCGTCTACGACGAGGTCGGGCGGCGCGTCGACGCTGACCTCGTCGAGCGGCGCCTTCCCGTGACGGCCGTCAGTCTGGCGATGGCCGTCGCGTGCGATGGTGACGATCGGTGACTGCTGTGGATCGGGCCACGGCGCGCACCGCGCTTCGTGAGGCTTCGAGCGATTTGCTTGCCTACTTTATCCGTCGAGTGACGTCGCCTGAGGATGCGGCTGACCTCTACGGAGAAGTCATGCTCACGGCTTGGAAGAAGATCCACAAGATGCCGGAGGCCTCTGAGCGTCAGCGAATGTGGTTGTTCGTGATCGCAGCGCACACCCTCAGCAACTATCGGCGAAGCGCCTCTCGACGGCTGGAGTTGACGGAGAGACTTCGCCAACATGCTGCGGCGAGCGCGCCGGCCCCGGAGAACACCTATGCGGTGCGTGACGCGGTGTTACGACTACACCAGGCGCAACGTGAGTTGGTGATGCTCATTCACTGGGATGGGTTCTCGATCGTTGAAGCGGCTGAGATTCTCGGCTTGAACCCATCCACCGCGCGCAGCCGCTACGCCGCGGCTCGGGAGTTGCTTCGGGATGCCTTGGTCGACGAGAAGGCGTGAGACCGTCCGGCACGAGTTCCACCGAGCTGTCTCAATGTTCCCGCTGGAACGTGCTCCTCGCCCTCAACGGCCCTCATGTCACCGACGCTCATTGCGACCAGGACACCGGAGCATTGACAGGGTCGGTCGAGTCGCCGCCGTCGGTGATGGCCCGCCGCACATGCTTCTTCGTGAGGCAAAGCCACGGGCGCGAATCGCGGCATGGTTGGGCGGAACACCGCGTCGTGTTGTGATGCCACGGTGACCACCATCAACGGGTTCGACATCGACAGAGCACTGAAGTGGGCGACTAGCAAGGTGGGCGCGCTGTCACAAGTCGGACAGTTGCACGGTGGCTGGACGTCGACCATGTTGCGGCTGGCAACGGAGCATGGCGACGAGGTGGTGCTGCGTCTGATGACAAAGGAGCCCTGGCGCAGTCATGGCGCGGAACTGACCACCAGAGAACACCAAGTTCAACAGATGCTGAGCGACGAGGCGATACCAGCGCCGCGCACTCTCGCACTGGACGCCGAGGGTGAGCACTGCAACCACCCAGGGCACTTGATGACCTTTCTGCCTGGCGCCGTCGACGTCGACCGTGTCGACAAGCAGTCGCTCGACCGACTGGCTCGCCTGCTGCTCGCCATCCACCGGGTTGCGCCGCAGCAGCCGCCTCGCACCTATCAGTCCTGGGCCTGGGAGGCCAAGTACGTCGTTCCGGACTGGGCCGGGGACCACGGCCTGTGGACAGAGGCGTTCGACTTGCTCAGAGGTCCTGTGCCGGACTACGAACCTTGCTTCATCCACCGCGACTTCCAGCCGCGCAACGTCTTGTGGACAGGTGCTGAGCCGACCGGCATCGTTGACTGGGTCGAGACGTCAACCGGTCCCGCATGGCTCGACGTTGCACATTGCTCGACGAACATCGCCACCAAGCACGGGACGGAACGGGCCGATATTTTTGCCACGGCCTACGCCGATGCTGCTTCGGTCGCACCCGCGTTCTTCTTCGACGTCATGGACATCGTCGGGTTCCTCCCGCCTCCCGGCAAGCAGGGGTTCATCAGCGACCTTGACGAACGGGTCAGGCTGGAGCAGCGCCTGCGGGCAGTGCTCAGCGCATCTGACTCCCAGGGCTCGTCCGCCCGACTCGCGGCATGACCGACCGCTACGCGGCATGCCTGGATGGCCGCCGAGCGAACTCCGTCGGCGGCATGGTCGGGCGAAGCCCTTGGATGATCACGAAGCCGCCGTTGATTGCGTGGACTGGTCCACCTGCACGAAGACAGTAAAGACCGGTCGCGAGCGGCTCATCAGTTGCTAGTTTCGGCCCGTGCCTCCTCGAATCGTTCCCTTCCGATCGTCTTTGGTCATCATCGCGGGCCTGTGGTCATTGAGCGGCTGTGGCGGGGACGAACCGGATTCACCCGCGCCGACCGCGCTTGCTTCGGCAACCTCGGAGGCCTCGGTCCCGACCCAGGCCCCGCCGACTCCGAATCCGACCGGGCCCATAGAAGAGGTGGAGCCCACCGTGACGGTCACCGACGAGGCGAGACTGACCTCCAAGTTGCTCACCGTGAACGACCTGGAAGGAGCGGACTTCACGGTCGTGAAGAACGCCGACGGAACATACGACCCCGCAACGAGGACCAACACGTGCGTGGACGACATTGCCGACATCGGCTTCCGCCAAGACCTTGTGCCGGTAAGCACGGCCACTATCACTTTCGCGTCGAAGACCGAGACAGGAGCGAGTCGACTCGAATCGACCCTCGAGTCCTACCAGGATGTCGATTCATTGTCGGCCTTCGTCGATAACTTTCTCCAGCTCGCCCGGTCCTGCACCTCGGCACGTGGAACAAACGACGAGGGCGTCGCCTACGACCTGAGGGTGAAGACCGAAGACGACCCAGACGAGCCGATAGACGGCGCAGACCGCGAGGTCGATGTGGAGGTCACCGGGACACGCACCATCGATGACCAGGTCGTCGACATCGCCTTCAGCTACGTCGTCGTCACCGTGGACAACGACCTGGCCCGAGTCGCCGCCTTCGACGAGGGAGACGCCCTCATGGCGGCCGAGGCCGGCGTGACCAGGTACGGCCGAGGCATCGCGCAGGAGCAACTCAGAAATCTCGCAGATGGGAACTGAGCCTCAGACGGAGCTGATTTCTGGGGGACGCTCACTGCCGACCCGCTGCGGCATTGGGACTCACGATGCGCCCAACCGTGACGCCCGCCCGTCGGCATGAGCGCGCACTAGGCGCGGCAGATGAGCATGGGTGTCGGCGTGACCACCGCGCCCGTGGACCGGGTCCTGCACGGCAAGGCCCTGTGGGGCTACTCAACGATCGTGTCGGTGGCCTGGGACCACTTGCAGGCCCAGTTGTTCCCGTCACGGACGTAAACGTCGAGGTGCCAGCACTCCAAGTGACCCCCACCGCCTTCGATCACGATGTCGATGTTGGAGCGGTACCGGAGCACGGCCACGTCCGCCGACGCCGTGACCTCGATGTCGCCCACCGGCTCGAAGGTCGTGTAGGAGATGCCTCCGCTGATCAAGCCCCCCAGGTAGAACTCCCGGTCCCACACAGCGCCGCTAGGTGTGCACAGGACGAAGTCGTCATGGTGGAGAGCATGGAGCGCACCCGCGTCTGCCTCGATGATCGCCGCCAGCCGTTGGCGCTCGAGCGCTGCGAAGTCCATCAGATGAGCCTAGGCCGACCATGTCGGATGGCGAATCGTGCGAGTCGTGCGCGAGTCGGCAGTTCCGCACAACATCAGCGGCGGATCCGGTCACTCCGCTCCGGCGGCCGCGTCGAGGACGCGCTGGATCAACTGGGTGGTGGAGATGTCGCTGGTCCGTGGAACGTACTTGAAAGTCCCGGCGGCCACGGCGGACCCGTAGACGAGCTCCGCTGCCTCGGGTATCAGGTCGTCACCATGGACCACGGTGGTGATTCTGTGCTCGTCCAGGAAGTCCTGAGTCACCTGGTACGGCGAACCGGCAACTACCTCGTCGACGTATTTGCACGACTCGATCACAGCGATGCGTTCGGCCAAGGTGGTGATGGGACGCCTCTTGTAGGAGGCGGCTGTTTCATCGGAGAGCACGCCGACAATCAGCCACTCTCCGTGGCGCCGTGCCTCCCGCAGAAGCTCGACGTGGCCCGCATGAAACAGATCGCCGACCATGTCGACATAGACCCTGGAGCCTGCGGGCGCGACGATGTCCAGAGACTCCATGCATGCGCTCCTGTTTCCGATTCAGACAAGCCGACGCCACAGTTCTACCCGACGTCGGCGCTACGCTTCGGCGGAAATCGACTCCCCGCAGGAGAGGGTTGCGTCTTCGGGCGCCCGCTACGCGGCAGCTCCGTGCGCGCTGAGGCGCACGCGATCCGGCGGAAGCGTGAGTTGGAGCTGTCGAGGGGCTCGGGCACTTCAGGTTTCCTTGCCATCGCCAAGTAGCGACGGTGCGTGCATCCGCAGGAATGCGATCTGGTCTGCGATGACCCGGTCGAAGTCGTCGCCGATATAGATGTCGAAGTGCCCGGCGTCGTAGCGGCGGACCTCTCCCTTGGGTGCTCTGGCGGCATGCCGCAGTGTCGCCGCTGCCGGAGCAACGGTGTCGCGGTCGCAGACGCAAAATAGTGCGGGCTTCGTGAGGTCTTTGGTTCGGCGTCCTGGTCTGGCGAGGGGCACGGCGAGTCCGATGCGAGCCGGGACGTTGGACCGGTACTCGGCTTCGGTAAGCCCGGAGGCTTCGAGGAGTTCCAACACTCCGTCGGAGACGTCGTCAGCGCTCATCAGTCCGACTTCGCCAGGGCGGGCAGCGACCGGCACCCGCACCGGTTCGCGTCCGGTTGCGGCGGCGAGAAGGTCGCGGATTGCTGCACCGGTCAGGCGAGCAGCCGCTCTCGGCGGGATCCTCGCCAGCGACGCGAAACCATCAGTGAAGGGGCACTGCGAGATTGAGGCCGCGATGGAGGAGTCGTCGGCGGCGGTGACGATGGCGTGTCCACCACCGAACGAGGTGCCCCAAACGACCACAGAGCTCGGGTCAATCTCGGGCAGAGTACGAACGAACGCCACCGCCGACCGCCAGTCTTGGCGCTGTCGACGGATGCTCAATAGCTCCCTGGGTTCGCCCCCGCTTTCACCGAAGTGGCGATAGTCGAAGACCAGACATGCGTACCCCTCGGCTTGGAAGCGCTCCGCAAACGCAGCGAGACGCATCTCCTTGATGGCTCCCAGGCCATGACCCATCACCAACACGGGTGCGGGGGTCGCTCCGGTGGCCCCCTCGGGCAGGTACAACCAGGCGTGGCATTGATCCGCGCCAGACGGGAAGAACAGTTCTTGACGGTCACCCACGACAGGCCTCTCTTGATTGATGTACAAGAGATGTTGGCAGCGCTCTTGAACGGCTGTCAAGATGAGGTGTGCCACGTAACCGCCAGGACCGGGCAAAGCAGGTCAAGCGCGACGACATCCTCGCCGCCGCTAGTTCGCTGTTTGTCGCCGAGGGCTACGACGGAGCGTCGATGAGCAAGATCGCCGCCGCTGCTGGTCTCACACCGAACACCCTTTACTGGTACTTCGGCGACAAGGACGAACTCTTCGTCGCCGTCGCCGACCTGTACCTCGATCTACTCCTTGAACAGCACGCAACTGTTGCCGACCAGCCGCTGGCGGAACAGTTCGTGTGGCTCATCGACAACTTGAGACCTGTGCGTCACCTCGTCGCCACCGTCCACGCCCGCGTGGCACGGTCGCTGCGAATCGCGGAGTGGCACGCCGACTTCCACTCCCAATTGGAAGCGCTGTTCGAGGGCCAGTTGGCCGTCGAAATCGCAGAAGCGCAACGTGACACCGAAGCCGCCGTCATCACCTTCGCCATCGAAGGAGCTATTACCCACGACCTCAGCGCCGCCGCCACTGCCGACCTGTGCAGATCCCTCGTGCAACGGCTCACGTCGCTCTAGCCACCTTCCAGCCGAGCGTCCGCTCGTCGGCAGCCCCGGACGCCTCACGCGACAAGATTTATCTCCGTCACCACATTGAGGGACGGGCTCAGCGGTAGGTGACCTGGGGTCCGCTCAGGTGGTGGTGCTCGTTGAACGTGAGCAGGCGGGCTCCGGTGGAGCCGACGAGGACGCGCGAGTACGCCGCGTTGACCACGACCGTGTTGAAGCGCGCCCACAACCGGGCTGCGGCCGCTTGATCGTCGACACACGACGGATCGACGAGCGTCGCCGCCACGGCTGCGATCGGACCGCCCGAGGTCACCACCACGACGGTCTCACCGCTGCCGCACCCCTGCACCGCCCGCGCCAGCGCGCCACGCACTCGGAGCAGGAACGCCGCGTACGACTCCTGCGTGTCCACCTCATGGTCCGGCTGGCCGCGCGCCTGGTCGCCCATCGGGTCCCCGGCAGTCCAGCGCGCCGTGACCTCCTCGAAGATCTCCTGGAACCGTTTGCGATCGATGAGCGTGTGGTCGACACCCTCGGTGAGGTCCGGGTGTCCGGCAACCAGCCCGACATGGTCGAACTCGTCCCAACCGGCGTCCACGGTGACGGGTGGACGGCCCCAGCGCGCACTCTCCGTCATCGCTTCGGCGGTCTCGCGATGACGCCGCATGCTGCCGTGGACGACCGAGTTCGGGGTCACACCGAGCCCACGCAGCCACCCGCCCAGCACCCGCGCCTGCTCCCAGCCCCGCTCGGACAGCACGTCGTAGTCGTCGGCCCCGAAAGAGGCCTGGCCGTGCCGGACGAGCAGGAGATGACCCATGCGCCCACCCTAGGACGCCGGCTCCCAAGCCGACGACGTGGAAGAAACGACCGCCCCTCTCGGTGCAACCCAACGACCCGTCGAACGGATGCGAACAGAGCCCGAAGGCACCGTGCTCCGCGCTGCCTGCTGAAGGATCATCGCCGACACCCGGGCACCGCCCCGGGCAGCTCACGACGCGGTCCCGTTCGCCGGCAGACGACCCTCCGACGCGGGCGAGCGTGCTGCGTCAAAGGGCTGATCCGGTGATCATCTCGGCGCATCGCTCACCGATCATGATCGACGGAGCGTTGGTGTTGCCACCGGTGATCGACGGCATGATCGAGGCGTCAGCCACCCGGAGTCCATCGATTCCTCGCACTCGGAGGTCGGGATCGACGACCGCCCTCTCGTCCGAGCCCATCCGACAGGTGCCGACGGGGTGGTAGACGCTGTGCGCGATCCGCGGCAGGAGCGCGCGCAGCGCACCGGGATCGGCGTAGTCGGGACCGGGGACCAGCTCGCCCTGGTTGTCGCCGACACCGACCATCAGCTCGCGAACCATCGCGATCCCCTCGAGCAGCACCTCGGTGTCGTGGCCGGCAGTGAGGTAGCCGGGGTCGATGCGTGGAGCGAGCGCGGGGTCCGAGCCGGCCAGGCGGACGGTGCCCCGGCTCTCCGGGTAGATCAACGTGGGAAACAGGCTCACCCCCGGCTTCGTGGTGGGCGGACGAACTGGCTTGTCGCCGTCCTGGTTGGGGAAGGGATAGATCCAGAAGAGCCCCATCAGCTGCAGGTCCGGAACCTTGCCGGCGTGCGAGGTACGGACGAACCCGGTGCTCTCGAACTGCCCGCCACTGGCCCAGCCGGTCCCGCGGAGACGCGCTTGTGCGAGTCCTCGCAGGAAGTAAGCCGGCGTGGGGCGACGGACGGCGGAGTCCATCCGGAACGACGTCGGCACGAACAGGTGGTCGTGCAGGTTCTCTCCCACCGGGAGGTCAGCGATCACGCCGATGCCGTGCTCGCGCAGCTGGTCTGCGGGCCCGATGCCGGAGAGCATCAGGAGCTTCGGAGAGTCGAAGGAACCGGCGGCGAGGATCACCTCGCGATCAGCGAGGACCTGCTGCGTGGTGCCGTCGCGCCCCACCGCCTCGACACCCGTGGCGCGTGCGCCTGACAGGAGGATCCGTGTCGCGCGGGCGTAGGTGAGCACGAGCAGGTTGTCCAGGGGGGCCTCGCGCAGGTAGCTGGCAGCCGACGAGCGTCGTCCGTCGGCGACGGTGAGCTGGACCGGCCCGATGCCCTCTTGCTCACCGGCGTTGTAGTCGTCGAGGTAGGGGACTCCGAGGCGGCTCGGCAGCGCCCCGAGGAGCGTCTGCCCAGCCTCGGTGAGATGACGCTGGCGGCGGACCTTGACCGGCCCGCCGGCGCCACGGGTCGCGGACTCACCACCCTCCCAGTCCTCGAGTCGTTTGAATGCCGGCAGGACGTCCTCGTAGGACCACCCGGGCGCGCCATCAGCCGCCCAGTCGTCGTAGTTCTTCCGGTTGCCGCGGACGAAGAGCATCCCGTTGATCGAGCTCGACCCGCCGACGACCTTGCCCCGGGTCATCGGGATGGTGCGGTCAAGGGCATGTGTCTGGGGCACCGACTTGTAGCCCCAGTCGACGAGCTTCTTGAGCTGCGGGGTCGCGAGCAGCACCGCGACGGCCCCGGGCACCTCGATGAGATGACGCACCGAGGCCTTGGTCTCAGGGCCACCGGCCTCGAGAACCACCACGCTCGCCCCGCTCTCGGCCAGCCGCCTGGCCGCAGCACAGCCGGCGCTGCCGGCCCCGACGACCACGTAGTCCGCGCGCATCCGGATCCCTTCGTTGGTGAGCCCGATCGAGGTCGGCGACCGGGTTGTCTGGTTTTCTCGCAGCTGACGCTCCACGTCCTTGCACAGGTCTAGCCGATAACGGCCTGGGCAGCGGGAGCTCGAGGTCAGTCGTCGGTTCCGAAGCGCACGACGGCCCGGGCGATGCTGCCGGCGCGCATCTCGTCGAATCCGTCGTTGACCTCATCCAGCGTGATGCGCAGTGACACCAGCTCGTCGAGCAGGAGGCGACCCTGGAGGTAGAGATCTGCCAGGACGGGGATGTCCTCGGTAAACCTGTTGGCGCCCATCAGCAGGCCCTGCACGCCCTTGGCCGACGTCACCAGCGAGGTGCCGGGGAGGCTGAGCTCGTGACCCACAGGTGGGATTCCCACGATCCAGGCGGTCTTACCAGGTCGCAGCATCTCGACGGCCATTCGGACCGTGTCGGAGTGCCCGACCACGTCGAACGCGTGGTCCACCGCGCCGAACGTTGCGAGGACGGCGGAGACCGGATCGTCAGTTGCCTCGACTGTGTCGGTAGCCCCGAAGCCTCGGGCCAGCTCGAGCTTGTCCCGGTTCGTGTCGACCGCGATGATCCGACGCGCACCGGCGATCTTGGCGCCCTGGATGACATTGAGCCCGACTCCACCGGCGCCGATCACCACCACTGATTCGCCCATCCTCACCTTAGCTCCGCGCACGGCTGAGCCCACCCCGGTGATCACGGCACAGCCCAGGAGTGCCGCGCTGTCGAACGGCAGCCCGTCGGGAATCTCCACGAGCGCATTGCGATGGACGATCACCACCTCGGCCAGACCGCCCAGGTTGGCGAGCTGCCCTACGACCTGGCCGTCTGCGCGGACCCATCTCGGCCGGGGCCGCCCGTCTCGGCCGAGGCCCATCCGGTTCTCACACAGCCAGGTGTCCCCCGCCCGACACCCTGGGCAGGTACCACAGAACATCGAGAGACAAGCAACCACTCGAGCACCCACGGTGAGTCCGCGCACGTTCTCACCGACAGCCTCCACCACCCCGGCGATCTCGTGTCCGGGCACGGTCGGCAGTGCAGTCGGCAGCGTGCCGTTGAGCATGTGCAGGTCGCTGTGGCACAGACCGCAGGCCTTGACCTTGACCCGAACCTCATCGGGCTCGAGGACGCCGTCAAGCAACAGCTCCTCGAGCTCCAGCCGCCCAGGTGCCGCGTTCAGGACTGCCGCCATCACGGGGACCCGCTCCGGAGCGCTCATCTGTCTCGACCTGTCGCTCCCACGACGATCCCGGGGGAGGACAGGCCTGGGACATCGGGCACCAGCATCAGCGCACCCCACCCATGGCCGGGTCCCGAACGGCGTCCAGCTGAGCCGCTGAGCGCGCGTCTGTCTGAACGGCGACGAAGCCCGTGTAGCCGTCGGCGATGACCTGGTCGCAGATCTTGCGATAGACCCCCAGCCCTCCGACGAAGGGGATGAACCCCCTTGGCTTGCCGGGGATGTTGGCGCCCATGTACCACGACCCGGCACGGGGATAGAGGGTCATTCCGGCTGCCGCGCTGACGGTGCCGACCCACTCGTCCTGAGCTGCCGTCGTAGGTTCGATGCTCCGCACCCCCGACGTGAGGTTGCGCTGTATCAGGTCGGCGATGAAGTCGACGTGCTGCTCGATGGCGGGCACCATGTTGACCAGGACCGAGGGGCTTCCCGGACCAGTGATCGTGAAGAGGTTCGGGAACCCTGCGACAGCCAGACCCAGGTAGGTGCGCGGGCCCTCGGCCCACGCATCCTTGAGCGCCAGGCCCTGGCGGCCACGGATGTCGATCCGGTTCAACGCACCGGTGATGGCATCGAACCCCGTGGCGAACACGATCACGTCAACCGGATGCTCCGTCCCGGCCACCACGAGTCCCCGGGCGGTGATCTCCTCGATGGGGTTGTCCCGGATGCTCACCAGCGTGACGTTGTCGCGGTTGTAGGTCTCGAAGTAGTCGGTGTCGACGCAGATGCGTTTGGTGCCGACGGGATATCCCGACGGGGTGAGCAGGGCGGCCACGGCGTCGTCCTCGACGGCTTCACGAATCCGGTCCCGGAAGAAGTCGGCAACGATGTCGTTGGCGTCCTCGTTGAGCATCACGTCCGCGAAGGTGGCGATGATGCCTGGTCCTCCTCGGTCCCACTTCTCGCGCAGAAGTCGCTCGCGCTCCTCGCTGCTCAGCGAAGCTGCTGGCGTCTCCGACCTGGTGAGCTCGGTTCCGGCCGCGTTGACCCGACACCGGTCCCGGATCTCGGGGTACTCGCTCTTGAACCGCGCCTGCTCCTCAGCAGACAGCGGATGGTTGCCGGCGCGGGCCGAGAAGTGCGGCGTGCGCTGGAACACCGTGACGTGCGCGGCCTGCTCCGCCATCTGTGGGATCAGCTGGATCCCGGTCGACCCCGTCCCGACCACGGCCACCCGCAGGCCCGAGACGTCGAGTCCCTCGGCGGGCCAGCGGGAGGTATGGACGATGCTTCCTTCGAAGTCGTCCTGACCGGGGAGCTGCGGGACCTGGGCGTCGGACAAGCAGCCTGCTGCGGTCACCAGATATCGACAGCGGACCTGTTCGCCGCCGTCGGTGGTCACGGTCCACACGCTCGAGTCGTCGTCCCAGTGCGCCGAGACGATGGTGGTGGAGAACTGGATGGACCCGCGAAGATCGAACCGGTCAGCAACGTGGTGCAGGTAAGCCAGGATCTCGGGCTGCTTCGCGTAGCGATCAGACCATTCCCACTCCTGGTCGAGATCTGGGTCGAAGCTGTAGGAGTAGTAGACGCTCTCGACGTCACACCGTGCACCGGGGTAGCGGTTCCAGTGCCAGGTGCCGCCGACGTCGGTGGCGGTCTCGAAGGCGCGAACCCGCATGCCGAGATCCCGCAGACGCTTCAGCATGCAGAGCCCGCCGAACCCTGCCCCCACCACTACAGCGTCGACGACCTCGTTACGTGTGGACGACAGCGCTTCCGCCAGTCGCTCCACGACGTAGTCCATCCCAGCGGCGGCTCCGGGCAGGAGGTTGACCATGCCGAAGAAGCCGTGCATCTGGTCCTCGAAGGACCTCACGCGCACCGACACGCCCGCCTCGGACAGCGCGGCGGCGTAGGCCTTCCCTTCGTCGTGGAGCGGATCGTGAGCAGCCAGGACCACCGTCGCCGGGGGGAGCCCGCTGAGGTCGGGCGCTCGGAGCGGGCTGACCTCCGGGTGCGAGCGGTCGGCCGGGTCAGGGGTGTAGTGATCGAAGAACCACTCCATGGCCGAGCGGTCGACCATCAGCTGGTTGTCGGGATCGGTGTAGCTGGGTCGGTCGAGGTCGGCATCGGTCACCGGGTAGACCAGGATCTGGTGCGCGATCCGGGGGGCGCCGGCTGATCGTGCCCGGTGGGTCATCACCGCTGCGAGATTGCCTCCGGAGCTGTCGCCCATCACGATCAGGGGTGCGTCCGGGCGTGCCAGGTCGGACTGGTTCTCCTCCACCCAGCACAGCGCGGTCCAGGAATCCTCCACGGGCACCGGATAGGCGTGCTCCGGCGCCAGTCGGTAGTCCACGAGGACAACGGTGCAGTCGGTGCGCGCTGCGAGCTGCCGCGCCATCGTGTCCGACCCGTCCAGGTCTCCCAGCACCCACCCGCCACCGTGGTAGTAGACGATGATGCCGACCGGGTCGGGGCCGGGTCGCAAGACACGGACGGGGATGGTGCCGCCCTCCACCGCGATGGAGATCTCGCTCGTCCGCATCATCTCAGGCCCGGCCCCGAGTAGCCCTGCAAGCAGGGCGCTTCGCTCTCGGGCGGCCGTAGGTGTTGACTGATGAAGCGGGACCCGTCCCGCCGCTTCCAGCTGGGCAAGGAACGCCGCTGTTCCCGCGTCAAGGCTCATCTGACTGCACCGTCCTCATCGATCTCTTGTCTCGCCGTTGTGTTGCGCACCGGACAAACTCCAGCAGGTCCACCGCCCGCGCGGTGATCACGCTGTCCGCCAACCGGCACCCCAGATCGGGCAACTGGACATTCCGCGACCGCTGAGAGTCCTGCTTGCGCGACCGTGGAGTTGATGGTGGTGGCGAGGTGTCCACACCGACGCCGAGCTTGCCGGTGAGGGCCCCGGGATCGTCGCGTCTTCACGTAGTCGTCCCACTGCAGTGGTAGTCGCGACCGTCGACTGCTTGCCATGTGGCGCCACTCCACTGCACGAAACGCCAACACTCGGGAGGACGCTTGTCGCCCACCCTCATGGGCCCGTGGAGATCGTTCGCGGTCCACCCGGTAACGCTGCGCAGCGAGGCGACGAGTGAAGCCCTGGTGAGATCTCCACCGAGCTTGGTGGCTTGCTCGACGAACAGTCGGGCGGCCGACCAGGCGAAGACTCCGAAGAAGTCGGGCTCAGCACCGGGCCGCACCTGCTGTAGAAAGTTCAGGTAGAGGCTGAGCTCGGCGCTGCTCCCGGCTTCCTCGAATGGGACGAAGTTGATGAAGGAGACCGTGTCGATGGCGGCGTTGCCACCGGGGCCGGTGAAATCGGTCTTGTAAGCCGTCGGGTCGAGCAACGTCAGCTCGGGCTCGAACTGCTGCTGCTCCATCGTCTTGACGAGACGGACGAACATCGGCTGGGCAGCGACGAACTGAACAGACGTCACCCCTTTGTCCTTCATTGCTTGCACGAAAGGCACGTAGTTGAACTCGCCGGTATCGACACCCGCGACGTAGACGTACTTCAACCCTCGTTTCGTCCCAGCGGCGGCCTGGTTCGGTCCATTTTCAGCGGCCGCTCCGGCGGTGAGGTACAGCATCGCCGCGTGCTGACCACCGGTGACTCGCTTGATGTAATCCGGAACAGCATTCTGGAACTCGCCGGATCCGGCAGGTTGTACCGCGTAGCACGTGGCGCAGTCTCCGCGAGCCGTGGTGGTCGCGATGGCTCGAAGATCGGGGATCCCGCACTTCTCGGCCGTGGCAGCGCCACCCGAGTCGAAGCCCGACATCGAACCGACCATCGCGAAGGTCTCGACGCAACCGGCCGCGTACGCTTGCTGGTCGGCGGAGGCATCCGTTCGGCTGTCGTAGGACTTCAGGGCTAGCTTGCGGCCGCAGATCGTGGCTCCGGAGTCGTTGAAGTACTTCACGAAGGCCGTGGTCGCGAGCCGGGAGGACTCGAACAATCCTGGCACCGGGCCGCTGATGTCGGAGGCGTTTCCGATGGTGATCGTGGAGTCGGTGATGCCGGTGGAGTTCTCCAGTCCCGCACAATCAGCAGCCTCCGCAGCTCCTGAGTCGTCCCTCTTGTCCCCGGGGGCAGGCTCACCGGGTGCAGTCGCTTCGACCGGAGCGGGTGCGCTGGTCGCTGCGGGTGCGCCAGGGGTGCCGGGACCGGCGGCCTGATCCGGCGGAAGAGCTGGGACGCCCTCGGGCGCCGGGTTGGCACCGGATTCCGCATCGATCAAGGGGCCTCCCGGGTTGCCGACGGCTGCCTGCTGCTGAAGGACGCTGCCAGGGGCGGCGCCTAAACCACGATCAACGGCAGAGGGATCGAGGTTGCTGCCGCAAGCGGTGAGAGCCAGTGCCACGAGCAAGCTGGTCGGCAGGACGAGCCGGGAGCGGCGCACGTCTCAGGCCTCCACAGGAGGGGCAGATTGCGAGACGGGTTCGAGCCGATCGTTCAGCGCTGCTCCAGCATCAAGGCTCATCCGTCTGCTCCATCCGTTCGATCCACCGCTGCGTCGTGCAGATCGAAGTGCACCAGACCGATGGGCGATGGGCGTGGTCGGCGGGGCGGCCAATCGGCGTCCCGCATGGGACATTTGGATACCCGGCTCGCCCGCCGTGGCCGCCGATGTGGTCGCCGTCAGTCCACGAGAGCAGCGGACTGGCGCAGCCGTCTCAAGACGATCGCGATATAGAGGCGACATCTGCCGTAGCTGTCCGCCAGCGAGAACCCGAGCACCTGTTCGGCGGAAGCCACGCGGTGCGCCACGGTGTTGTGGTGCGCGTCGAGAGATCGTGCGGCCTGCCGGATCGAGGTGGCGGCGACCACCACATCGAGAGTGCGGAGGAGCTCCGGTCCTCCGGACGCAAGAGCACGGTCCAGAGCCGTGACATCCTGCACCCGGTCGATCATCTCCGGCGACAGCGCCTCCGCCAGCGCCTCGTAGCCGCGAAGGCGCCAGTACTCGAACGCCACTCCCTCTTCGATCAGGTAAGGGCCACGATCGCGTGGACTTGGTTGACTGAACCGCAGAGCCGCCAACGCCTCGCTCAGCCCCGCGGACGCCTCGATTGCTGGAACGTCGCCGCTCAGGCCAACCTGGAGGCCCTGCGGCACTCCGTCCTGCATCAGAGCCGAGAGCCGGCCTCCCGTCGTGAGGAGAATGGTCAGCTTTCGACGCGATGTGCTGAACACCTTGACGCCGTCGGCCTCCAGCCTGGCGACCCAGGCGGCGATCTTCGTCCGGTCGCCATGAGCGGCGATGATCCGTACCGGAGTGTTCGAGCGGAACCCGAGCTGCTCCAGTGCAGTTCGATGATTTGTGTCCGACTCGGACTCGGAGGTCAGAACATGCGCTGCCCGGCCCATCTCCCACGGCGATCCGCGCCTGCGATCCGCACACATCGCGGTCGTCACACAGACCGCGAGACGGTCGAGGATGGCTTGGTCGTCGTCGGTTGGCGCACCCCCGAGGGCAACCACCACGCCGTCCTGGGTCGAGGACATCGACACCACGTCCTCCGGCCACTCGGCCACCCACTGTCCTTGAGCCGCGACCAAGACGTCGCCGTCGCAACGAACGGCAACCGGCCTGGCGAGCCAGTCGCTGGTGGCCAGCGCGATCTGCTTCAGCGCAACTCGCTCGCGGGTGAGGGCATCGAAGAACCGCAGGATCCGCACCGGGATGACGTCCTCGACACCGGAAACATTCGCAGCTCGGCGCGTCGCGCCGGCGTGCAGCGGCCCCTGCGGAACCTGCATCATGTCCCTCCTCACCCGCGCCGGAATAGTCGGCGCACTGGCTGCCTCGGCCCTGCGGGCGCCGTGTTGCCACCTGAGCAGCACCCTAGGCCAGTCGACCCACCTTCGTGTCCATCTGGCGAAGCCCGCGCGAGATTGGACTGGGCCCGCCATGCCAGATTGCACGTACCGAACCACGGAGGTAGCAATGGAAACGCATGACCACGTCAACATCGGTGGTTCGTGGCTGAGTCCGCTCGGCACCGAGCAGATCACCTTGACCGACCCCCGCAGTGGACTCCCTGCTGCGTCGGTGAGGCTCGCCGACGCTGCCGACGTCAAGCGAGCGGCCGCTGTCGCTCGGGCCACGTTCGACGAGGGCGCGGCGTGGCCGCTGCGCGATCGCCTCGATTGCCTCGACGAGCTGGCCTCGGTGATCGAGGCGCAATCGGAGACGTTCGCCGAGCAGATCTCGTCGGAGATCGGCGCGCCCGACCAGTTTGCGCGCCTCGCGCAGGTGGGCGTTGCGGTCGGCACCCTGCGCGGGATCGTCCAGGCAGCCCGTGAGTACCAGTTCGAGGAGCGAGTCGGTGACTCGGTGGTGGTCGCGGAGCCAGCCGGTGTTGTCGCTGCGAT
>JBAVCA010000266.1:0-7093 GCA_049586475.1 Nocardioides sp. | reverse complement strand
ATGGGGGGCTGGAGGGGGGCTGGATGGGGAGCTGGGCCACGGTCGCACCAGACTAGTGGTGGGTGCGGTTCCCGCTCAGGAGTCGGGCGGGCTCTGCTTCTCGTCGCGCTTGACCTGCTGCCAGATCTCGTCGACCTCGACCGCGCTCAGCGGCGGAGACGCGGGATCGCGCCCGAGCGAGGCCGGGTCGAAGACGTGGGGGTTGCGCCGGCGCAGCTTGGCGCTGATTCCGGCCGCCACGTCGTCGATCGTGAAGGCACCCCGCTCCTCGGCGATGGCGGCATGGAACACCACCTGCAGCAGGACGTCGCCGAGCTCCTCGCACACGTGAGCAGCGTCGCCCTCAGCGATCGCCTCGACGAGCTCCTCGACCTCCTCGCGCAGGTAAGGCACGAGCGACGTGGGCGTCTGCTCGGCCTTCCAGGCGCACTCCGTGCGCAGTCGGCGCATCACCACCACGAGGTCCTGCAGCGGGTCGAGGCTCATCGGCTCAGCCCGCTGCCGACGCTCCGCAGACCTGGCTCGGCGGAAGCTGCTCGACAGAGGCGGTGACCTGTTCCTGGGTGGCGGTGAGGGGATCCAGCAGGTTGAGGGTCGCGAACTCGCTCGCCGCGACGCTGGTGCCACCGGCTTCGCTGACGACCTGACCATCCAGGATCCGCAAGCGGAAGACCGGATTGATCTCTACGTCGTTGGTCTCCAACCAGTCCGTGATCTCGCCCAGTCCACGTTCACCGACGATCGCGGGGTCGGCAGGCACGTCGCCCTCGGCTGCGTAAGCGGCCTCGCCGATCACCCGGGAGGCAGCGTCGACGAAGACAGCGGCCTCGTTGAGCAGGATGAACGGAGCGCGCCGCTCCTCGGGCACCTGGGAGTTGGCGGCGTCGAGACCGCCCACGGCCTGCTGGTAGTCGGGGCCCAGCTCGAGCCCGCCCTCATCGAGCGCCTGGCTGGCCGCCGCGCGGGTGACCAGGATGCTCACGAACTGCTGACGGGCCAACGCTTTGGGGAAGCCGGGCTGGTCCTCCTCGGCGAAGAAGGCGCAGGCGTCGGTGATCGCCTCGTCGATGTCGTCCAGGCTCACCTCGGTCGCGCCCACCTGGGCAGCGACTCCGGGACGCAGCTGCTGGGTGCTCACACCGCAGCCGGAGAGCACGCCGGCGAGGACGAGGGCGCCGGCTGCGCCGAGAGCCCCCCAGCGGTGGGTACGGATGCTCACTCAGGACTCCTTCGGGTCGAGAACGTTGTCGATGACGACGCGCGCCCATTCAAGCAGGGCGATGCCCTCGAGCGGACGCCCGGTCGCGCCGGGCGTGCCAGGTCGAGGCACGAGCACGGTGTCGACCGTGGTCTTCACGATCGACTTCGGGTAGATCCGGCCGAGTCGGATCGCGCGCGACTCGGGCAGTGACACCGGAGCGAAGCGGACGTTCTTGCCGGCGATGGTGACCTCGGAGATCCCGGCCTCGCGGGCCCGGGCTCGAAAGCGCGCGACGAGCTGCAGGGAGGTGACCTCGGTAGGAGGCTCGCCGTACCGGTCGATCATCTCCTCCGCGATCAGGTCGACGTCAGCGTCCGAGCGCACCTCGGCGAGACGGCGATACATCTCCAGGCGCAGCCGCTCGCTCTCGATGTAGTCGTGGGGCAGGTGGGCGTCGATGGGCAGCTCGATGCGGACCTCACGGAGGTCCTCGGCGCTCGGCCCGCCGTCGCTCTTGAACTCGGCAACCGCCTCACCGACCAGGCGCACGTAGAGGTCGAAGCCGACGTCGGCGATGTGACCCGACTGCTCCCCGCCGAGCAGGTTGCCCGCTCCACGGATCTCGAGGTCCTTCATCGCGATCGCCATCCCGCCGCCGAGGTCGGAGTGCTGGGCGAGGGTGGCGAGGCGCTCGTGGGCGGTCTCGGTGAGTGGCTTCTCGGGTGGGTAGAGGAAGTAGGCGTACGCCCGCTCCCGGCTACGGCCCACGCGCCCGCGCAGCTGGTGGAGCTGGGAGAGTCCGAGCGTGTCGGAGCGCTCGATGATCATCGTGTTGGCGTTGGAGACGTCCAGCCCGCTCTCGACGATCGTCGTGCACACCAGGACGTCGAAGTTCTTCTCCCAGAAGTCGAGCATCACCCGCTCGAGCTGGTGCTCGCCCATCTGACCATGGGCGGTGGCGACCCTGGCCTCAGGCACCAGCTCGCGGATCTTCGCGGCGGCCTTCTCGATCGAGGTCACCCGGTTGTGGATGTAGAACACCTGGCCGTCGCGGAGCAGCTCCCGACGTATCGCCGCGGTGACCTGCCGGTCCTCGTAGGCGCCGACGTAGGTCAGCACCGGGTGGCGCTCCTCCGGCGGCGTGGTGATCGTCGACATCTCCCGGATCCCGGTGATCGACATCTCGAGCGTGCGCGGGATCGGCGTCGCACTCATGCTGAGCACGTCGACGGAGGTGCGCATCCGCTTCATCTGCTCCTTGTGCTCGACGCCGAAACGCTGCTCCTCGTCGACCACGATGAGTCCGAGGTCCTTCAGCTTGATGTCGGGGTTGAGCAACCGGTGGGTGCCCACGACGATGTCGACACTCCCGTCGGCGAGGCCGGCGATGACGGCCTTGGCCTCCTTGTCGGTCTGGAAGCGGCTCAGCCCGGCCACCGAGACCGGAAAGCCGCTCATCCGCTCAGAGAACGTGGACAGGTGCTGGGTGACGAGCAGGGTGGTGGGTACGAGCACCGCAACCTGCTTGCCGTCCTGGACAGCCTTGAAGGCCGCACGGACCGCGATCTCGGTCTTGCCGTAGCCGACGTCGCCACACACGAGACGGTCCATCGGCACCGTCTGGCGCATGTCGGACTTGACCTCTTCGACGGTGCTGAGCTGGTCCGGGGTCTCGGTGAAGGGGAAGGCGTCCTCGAGCTCGCGCTGCCACGGCGTGTCGGGGCCGAACGCGTAGCCCTTGGTGGCCTGACGTGCGGCGTAGAGCTTGATCAGCTCTGCTGCGATCTCGCGCACCGCCTTGCGGGCGCGGCTCTTGCGCTTGGACCAGTCGGCGCCTCCGAGGCGGTCGAGGCTGGGCTGTTCCCCGCCGACGTAGCGGGTGATCTGGTCGAGCGCGTCCGCGGGGACGAAGAGCCGGTCCGGCGGGGCGCCGCGCTTGGTGGAGCCGTACTCCAGGACGAGGTACTCCCGCTTGGCTCCCTGCACCTCACGCTGCTTCATCTCCACGAAACGGCCCACCCCGTGCTGCTCGTGCACGACGAAGTCGCCACCCTTGAGCTCGAGGGGGTCGATCTGCTTCTTGCGGCGCGCCGGCATCTTGCGCATGTCGCGAGTGGAGGCCTTCTGGCCCGAGACGTCCTCACCGGTCAGCAGGACCAGGCGGTTGGTGTCGTCGACGAAGCCCTTGGCCAGCGACCCGCACGTCACGGTGATCTGACCTGCCAGCAGGTCGTCGAGGCTCGCCACGTCCTCGACCAGTCGAGCGGGCACGTCTCGCTCGGTGAGGGTCTCGACGGTGCGGTTCGCCGGGCCGTGGCCCGGGTGGACCACCAACACGCGGTAGGCATCGGCGCGCCAGCTCTCAAGGTCGGCCAGCGCCTTCTCCACGTCGCCGCGATAGGTGTCCATCGGTGCGGACGGCAGTGCGCGCGACCCGTCCTCGGTGGCGAGACCGAACGGGCTCAGCGTCCACCAGGGGAGGTGGCGCTCGAGGACGACCTGCCGCACGTCACCGATCTCGCGGTACGACGCCGCGCCCAGGTCGATCGGGGAGATGCCGCCTCCGGCCGCTGCGGCCCAGCTCGCGCCAAGGAACTCCTCGCTGGTGGCGACCAGGTCGTGGGCGCGGCTGCGGGCTCGCTCGGGGTCGAGCACGAGCACCGTGGTGTCGGTCGGCATCAGGTCGACGAGGAGCTCCATCTCGTCGACGAGGACCGGAGCCAGGGACTCCATGCCCTCCACGGCGATGCCGGCAGCCATCTTGTCGGTGAGCTCGAGGAGCTGGGGGTGGTCCCGTCCGAGCTGAGCCGCCCGGGCGCGAACCTCGTCGGTGAGCAACAGCTCGCGGCACGGCGGTGCCCACAGCTGATCGGCCTTCTCCAGCGTGCGCTGGTCGGCCACCGAGAACCAGCGGATCTCCTCGATGTCGTCGCCCCACAGCTCGACGCGCAGCGGGTGCTCCTCGGTCGGTGGGAAGACGTCGACGATCCCACCGCGCACGGCGAACTCGCCGCGGCGCTCCACCAGGTCGACGCGGGTGTAGGCCGCGTCAGCGAGGCGCCGGACGAGGTCGTCGAGGGAGGTGGTGTCGCCGACGCTGAGCTCCACGGGCTCAAGGTCGGCCAGACCCTTGACCTGCGGCTGGAGGATGGAGCGCACCGGGGCGACCACGACCTTCAGCGGACCGTTGGCGGCCTCGACGCCGGGGTGGACCAGGCGACGCAGCACGGCAAGGCGGCGTCCGACGGTGTCGCTACGCGGGCTCAGGCGTTCGTGCGGAAGGGTCTCCCAGCTGGGATAGGCCGCCACGACGTCGGGGTCGAGCAGGTCACCGAGGGCAGCGACGAGGTCGTCCGCCTCGCGGCTGGTGGCGGTGACGGCCAGCACCGTGCGACCGGCGCGGACGAGCCCGGCCACCGCGAACGGACGCATCGACTCCGGGCCAGTCAGGTCCAGGGTGCGCAGCGCACCGCCGCGAGCATCCTCCATCGCCTCAGCGAAGGTGGCGTCGGCGAGAACGGCATCGGCGAGACCGGACAGGCTCACTGAACTCCTAGGAAACGTGCTGCGAACAGCCGTGTAGGCCCCGCTCAGGCGCGATGCAGGGCTGCGCGGCGAGTCTACGTGGCCCGTTGCCGGCCCGTACTCTGGCCACATGGGGAGGACGAGCACGGCCGCGCTGTGCATCGGCGCGATCCTGCTCCTCCCCGCCTGCGCCCGCCCGGACGTCGCCTCGCCGTCGCCGTCGTCGTCGCCGACCAGCTCCGCACCCGCGGCGCCGAAGCCGAGCGGCGCCCCGACGTTAGGCGTCCTCGGCGCCGCCGTCGAGAACGGAGTACGCCGCCCCCGCACCGCCGCCCAGGCGGCCCGCCAGGTGCTCGCCGCCGAGGACGCCATCCGCACGCCGGGCACCTCTCGAGCGGTCCTGGCCGTCGCCGGGGAGCTCGCCCAGGTGGCCTACCGGGTGATCGGCGTCCGCCCGACCTGGGACCAGCCGGTCCTCGCCGCCCTTCCGAAGCGGCTGCACCGCGTCGTACGCCTCAATGTCTCGGCACGCCGGGAGTTCCGCTCGATGCACTCCACGCTCAGCGACACCCTGCCGGCCTGGCGGATCATCGAGCCGGAGCCGATCGACGACCTCGTCGGTCACTATCTCGAGGCCGAACGGCGGTTCGGAGTCGATTGGGAATACCTGGCCGCGATCAACCTCGTGGAGACCGGGATGGGCCGGATCCGTGGTCTGTCCGTGGCCAGCGCCCGCGGTCCCATGCAGTTCATCCCGTCCACCTGGGCGCAGTACGGCGCTGGCGACATCGACGATCCGCGCGACGCCATCCTCGCTGCCGGGCGCTACCTCGAGGCTCGAGGGTTCACCGACCGGGGTGGGATCCCCGGTGCGCTCTACAGCTACAACAACCACCCGGCCTACGTCCGTGGCGTCACCGACCTGGCCGAGGTGATGCAGGACGACCCGCGGTCGTTCCGGGGCTACTACCACTGGCAGGTCTACTACCTCAGCGACGCCGGCGACGTCGTGCTCCGCCCGGGCTATGCGTCCCCGACGTCGATACCGGTCCGGCGCTACCTGCGCCAGAACCCCGCGGCGGCCAGCACCTGACGGTGATGTTCGCGCGGGGTGGGGCCTCACCCGGCAAGCACCACCCCACGGTCGTCGACAACGGGCCAGACGGCGCGGTGGATCTCGTCGATCGGCGTCCGCTTAACCCCAGGGCCCTCAGCCCACGTCGTGCGAGGTCACCCACGCGACGATCTTCTCGGCCAGCTCGGGGCGGCACACGATCAGGTCGGGCAGGTAGACGTCGTCCTGGTTGTAGCGCAGCGGGGTGCCGTCGATCCGGCTGGTGAAGAGGCCGGCGGCACGGGCCACGGCGACCGGGGCCGCACTGTCCCACTCGTACTGACCTCCGGCGTGGACATAGGCGTCGGTGAGGTCGCGCGCCACCGAGAGCACCTTGACCCCGGCCGACCCCATCGGCACCAGCTCGGCGCCGAGCTCAGCGGCCAGCCCGTGCACGAACTCCGGCGGACGACTCCGCGACACCGCGATGCGGGGCCGGGGTGCCGTCGAGGCGGGCACCACCAAGGGCTGCCCGGTGTTGAAGGTCTCGCCCAGGACCGGCTGGGCAACGGCGCCGGCGGTCAGCTCGCCACCCTCGCCAGCGTTGCGCTCCCACAGGGCCACGTGGACGGCCCAGTCGTCGCGCGGCGGCTCGGAGAACTCGCGAGTGCCATCGAGCGGGTCGACGATCCAGACCCGATCGGCCGAGAGCCGGTCGACCTTGTCGGCCCTGCTCTCGGGGCCTTCCTCCGAGAGCACTGCGTCGTCCGGGCGGTGCTCGGCCAGCAACCTCATCAACAGCTCGTGGGCGGCTGCATCGCCGGCGTCCTTGAGCTCGCGGCCTTCGAGGCCCTCCTCGCGGACGGCGAGCAGGCGACGTCCGGCCTCCTCGGCCAGCCAGGTGGCGAGCACGTGGTCGTCGGTAGCGGCTGCGGCAGGCGGGGTGCTGGGTGCGTAGGTCACGGCTGCACCCTAGTAGCCCCGCTCCCCTGGCCCACCCTGCGCTTCTCAGCCTCCGTTGGCGGCGAGCCGCTCGAGCTCCTCCTCGATCACCGTGGGGTCGAGCTTGGTGAAGACCGGCGTCGGCTTCTCGACCGGCGTACCGACCACCAGCGGGCGCCGGGCCCAGGCTGGAGCGGTGGTGTAGTCGCCGGTGATGACCGGGTAGCCGGGGCCCCCGTCGAGGTCGTCGACCTCGTCGATGCGAGGCATCGGTGCGATGTCACCCGTGCCGCCGAAAACGGCGTCCACAGCGTTCGCCGAGAACGGCAGGAACGGCGCCAGCACCAGGTTGAGGTCACTGACGCACTGGG
>JBAVCA010000265.1:0-7193 GCA_049586475.1 Nocardioides sp. | reverse complement strand
GCCGACGCGGATCTTGTGGTCACGGCTGGCCATCCGCGACAGCGCCGCCAGCGGCTCACCCTGCGAGCCGGTGCAGATCAGCGTGGCCTTGTTGGCCGGCAGCTTCTCGAGCTGGGCCAACGGCACGATCAGGCCCTCGGGGACGGTGAGGTAGCCGAGGTCCTGGGCAACGCCCATGTTGCGGACCATCGAGCGGCCGACGAAGGCCACCTTGCGACCGTGCGCGTGGCTCTGGTCGAGGACCTGCTGGATGCGGTGCACGTGACTGGCGAAGCTCGAGACGATCACGCGACGCGGCGAGGTGCGGAAGACCTGCTCGATCGCCGGGGTGAGCTCGCGCTCCGAGGTCGTGAACCCAGGCACCTCAGCGTTGGTCGAGTCGCTGAGCAACAGGTCGATGCCCTCATCGGCGAGGCGGGCGAACCCACGCAGGTCGGTGATCCGCTTGTCGAGCGGGAACTGATCCATCTTGAAGTCGCCGGTGTGCACCACCATCCCGGCCTTCGTGCGGATCGCTACCGCGAGCCCGTCCGGGATCGAGTGATTGACCGCGACGTACTCGAGGTCGAACGGGCCGTACTTGTCGCGGTCGCGGTCGCCCTCCTTGACCTCGTGAAGCTTCGGGACGATCCGGTGCTCCTTGAGCTTCTCCTTGATCAGGGCCAGCGTCAGCCGCGAACCCACGACCGGGATGTCGGCGCGCTCGCGCAAGAGGTAGGGAACGCCGCCGATGTGGTCCTCGTGCCCGTGGGTCAGCACGATCGCGACGATCTTGTCGAGGCGGTCACGGATCCAGCTGAAGTCAGGCAGGATCACGTCCACGCCCGGCTGGTGCTCCTCGGGGAACAGCACGCCGCAGTCGACGATCAGCAGCTTTCCGGACATCTCGAAGACGGTCATGTTGCGACCGATCTCACCGAGTCCGCCGAGGGCTACGATGCGCAGCGCGTCGGAGGGGAGGGACGGCGGCTTCTGCAGTTCTGGATGGGGATGGCTCAAGGGATTCCTTCTTCGCGGTCACGACCTGGTCGCGTCGCCGTTGTCGGGCAGAGTCGTGCATGGGTGCTGCTGGATGTCTGAGGGGGGACCGTCGCCCGCTGCTCGGGGAGCGGTGCATGCAGTCCGGCCGTGTCCAGACTAGGCCCACCATCGGCACATCGCTGAAGCACCGGCGTTCCCGACCGCCGACGAGCGGTCGCGCGCGTGTCGTAACCCACACCTCGCCCCGATCGTTGAGCGTCACGTGACCCCCTTTCTGGATCGCCGCAGCCTCCTCGTCCGTGCCGCCGGCCTGGCCGCCACCGGGACGGCTGCGGGCTTGATCGGCTGGGACTCCGCCTACGCCGCTCAGGCACCGTTCGTGCACGGGGTTGCCTCGGGAGACCCGTTGCCCGACGCGATCGTGCTCTGGACGCGCATCACCCCGGACCGGCTCGCTCGGCCCGGATCGGGTCGCGGGCCGGCCGTCGAGGTGCGGTGGGAGATCTCGAGTGACAAGTCCTTCCGACGCATCGTCGCCCGCGGTCGCACCCGGACGACCTCTCGCCGCGATCACACCGTGCACGTAGACGTCACCGGGCTGAAGCCAGGCACGACGTACTGGTACCGCTTCGGCGCCCTGGGGTCCCGCTCGCCCGTCGGCCGCACACGGACGGCGCCCGCACCCGGGGCCGACACCGCGGTGCGGCTGGGTGTCGTGTCCTGCGCCAACTACGACTGGGGCTTCTTCGGCGCCTACCGCCACCTTGCCGGCCAGGACCTCGACGCCGTGCTGCACCTGGGCGACTACCTGTACGAGTACGGGCCGGACGGTCCGCTCGGTGAAGGTCTGCCCAGCCCGGCGGCGCCGAGGCACGCAGACCCGCCCTACGAGTGCACCACCATCACCGACTACCGGATCCGGCACGGCTGCTACCGCCTTGACCGTGACCTGCAGGACCTGCACGCCGCACATCCGGTGATCGCGGTGTGGGATGACCACGAGATCGCCAACGACACCTGGCGCAATGGCGCCGAGAACCACGATGCCGGTGAGCAGTCGTGGAGGTCTCGATCGCGCGGCGGTCGGCGCGCCTGGTTGGAGTGGCTGCCGGTGCGCCGGGTCGCTGGGGAGTCCCGGTTCCGGATCCACCGCCGCATCCAGCTGGGCCGCCATGTCGACCTGTGGATGCTCGACGAGCGCCGCTTCCGGGACAAGCAGCCGGACAGTGCGGCCTTCAGCGCCGGTTCGGTGGATCCGTCGCGCAACGACCCGGACCGGACGATGCTCGGAGAGCCGCAAGCCACCTGGCTCCGCGACGGCCTCGAGCAGAGCAAGGCGACGTGGAAGGTCATCGGGAACCAGGTGCCGTTCTTCCCGACGGTGCTCGGACCGGCCTACCCGGAGGCGATCTCGGCGATCCTCGAGCCGATCTCGCCGGCTCTCGCCCACGAGCCGGCGGCCTACTACGTCGACGACTGGAACGGCTATCCGGCTGAGCGTCGCCGCTTGGTCTCCACGTTCGCCCAGGTGAACGGCGTCGTGATCCTGACCGGCGACGTGCACCAGAGCTATGCGTGCGAGATCCCCCGCGACCCTGGCACCTACGCCGTGACCGGCGAGTCGGTCGCCGTCGAGCTCATCGCTCCGGGCATCAGCTCGCCGAGCGTGCCCACCATCGCCGCACAGTTCCTCCCGGGTGCCGACGCGGCCTTCAACGCTGTCGTCGGCACCAACGAGCGGCTCTTCAACCCCTGGGTGAAGTTCAGCGAGAACTCCCGCTGCGGCTACCTGATCGTCGACTTCGACGCCGATCGGGTCCGGGCCGACTGGTGGCTCGCCGACGACTCGCAGTCACGCAGCACCCCGGTACGACGGGCCCACACGACGCGAGTACGCCACGGGTCCTCCCAGGTCGGCTGACGGGCCCCTCAGAGGTCTCGGCGCAGCTCGCTGTGATCCCCGACCGACCTGCTGCGTCTGGTCAGGTTCAGCATCGCGAGGGCGAGCCCGCCCCAGATGATGAGCATGGCGACGATCAACATGATGATGGCCGAGGTGGTCATGAGGAGCCTTCCGTCGAGCCGGCGGGGATGGTGAGGACGGTGTCCTTGCGCCACGGCACCCTGGCGGCGAGGAAGCCGAGGACAGCGACCGCGACGACGGTGCCCCACCCGAAGACCCCGATCATCCAGTCCGGGTAGGGCGCTTCAGGATCGCCGTACTTCGTCGTGACGTCGGTCCAGAATGAGTCGGCGAGCACGTAGATCAGGGCCAGCGGGGCGACCACGCCGATCAGGACCCGCCACCAGGCGCCGAGGTGGACCGAGCTGCTCCGGTTGAGGTGCGCGGCCAGCTCCGGCAGCGCGCGCAGGCCCCACGCCACCGCCACCATCGAGACGATGGCGACCAGCAGGATCCCGAACTGGTTGATGAAGTGGTCGACGATGTCGAGCACGTGCAGCCCGCTCGTGGTCGAGAGGAACGCGATGCTGAGCACGGCCATCGGCACCGTCACCGCGAGCGTCGCGGTGCGGCGGCGTAGCTCGAGCTTGTCCCGGACCGCCGAGATCACCACCTCGGCGACCGAGATCAGCGAGGTGAGCCCGGCGATCACGAGCGAAGTGAAGAAGAGGACGCCGATCAGCGCGCCGGCCGGTGCCTCGCTGATGATCGCCGGGAACGCGATGAATGCCAGCCCGACGCCGGCGTCGGCCACCTCGCCGACGGCGACGCTCTGCGCCTGCGCCATGAATCCCAACGCGGCGAAGACGCCGATCCCGGCCAGCAGCTCGAAGCCGGAGTTGGCGAACCCGACCACCAGGCCGGAGCCGGCCATGTCGGTGTCCTTCTTGGCGTAGGAGGCGTAGGTGATCATGATGCCGAAACCGATGGAGAGCGAGAAGAAGATCTGCCCGAACGCTGCTGCCCACACGGACGCCTCGCCGAGCGCCGCCCAGTGCGGCGTGAAGAACTCGTTCAGTCCCTCGGCGGCACCCGGCAGGAACAGCGAGCGCACCACCAGCACCCCGAAGGTGACGACCAGGATCGGGATGAACACCGCTGCGGTCAGCCCGATACCTCGCTGCACCCCGAGCGCCAGCACACCGATCACCACCAGCCAGACCGCCAGCAGCGGCACCAGCACGCCCGCCACCGGGCTCGCGGTCACGCCGGGCTCGCTCAGGCGAAGGAAGTCTCCCGTGAAGAAACCGCCCGGATCGTCGCCCCACTTCTGGTCGATCGAGAAGAAGATGTAGCGCACCGCCCAGGCCAGCACGACCGCGTAGTAGATCGCGATCACGAAGCAGATACCGACCTGCCACCAGCCGATGCCCTCGGTGCGACGGCCCAGGCGCGCGAAGGACAGGGGAGCTGAGCCGCGGTGACGGTGGCCGATCGCGTAGTCGAGCAGCAGGAACGGGATCCCGGCGGTGAGCAGCGCCACCAGGTACGGGATCAGGAACGCGCCGCCGCCGTTCTCGTAGGCGACGTAGGGGAAGCGCCACAGATTGCCGAGGCCCACAGCTGAGCCGATGGCTGCAAAGATGAAGACCTTGCGGGAGGAGAACCCGCCTCGGGTGGCGGCTTCGTCGACGCGGGCGGGTGCACTCATGACTTCTCCCGGGCTGGGCAGATGATGGGGATGGTGGTGGTGCTTGCCGTTCACCCTAGAGCGAAACCGGCGTCGGGTTGGTTCACCGGTTGTCGCCGTGTCGAGGTTCTCCGGTGTGCCGCCCCCGCCCTTGCCTTCTCGTCGACGCGGTCTAGCGTCGAGAGCACCAGCGGGTCCCCCACCTCACGTGGCCCGCTCATCCAGCGAGAGGATCGAACGATGAGCACCTACCAGGTCGTCAACCCGGCAACAGGCGAGACCGAGCAGGAGTTCGACACCGCTACCGACGCCCAGGTGAGTGATGTCGTGGAGCGTTCGTCCGTCGCCTACGGCTCCTGGAGATCCACCGCCAAGGACGAGCGCAGCAAGATCCTGTTGCGCGTCGCCGAGATCTACGAGGAGCGCGCCGAGGAGCTGGCGCTGATCATCGCGCGCGAGATGGGCAAGCCCGTGCGCGAAGGCGTGGGCGAGGTCAAGCTCGTCGCCTCCATCTACCGCTACTACGGCGAGGACGGCCCGGAGCTCTTGGCCGACACCCCGTTGCACCCGAAGAAGGGTGGCCGCGCGCTCGTCCGCAAGGAGCCCATCGGACCGCTGCTCGGGATCATGCCCTGGAACTTCCCGTACTACCAGGTGGCCAGGTTCGCTGCCCCGAACCTGATGATCGGCAACACGATCATCCTCAAGCACGCTCCCCAGTGCCCCGAGTCAGCGCTGATGATGGAGCAGATCTTCCGCGACGCCGGATTGCCGGCCGATGCCTATCTCAACATCTTCGCCACCAACGAACAGTCGGCCGACATCATCAGCGACGGCCGGGTTGCGGGCGTCTCGGTCACCGGGAGCGAGCGGGCCGGGTCGGCGGTGGCCGAGGTGGCCGGCCGCAACCTGAAGAAGGTCGTCCTCGAGCTCGGTGGCTCCGACCCGTTCATCCTGCTGGACGCCGACGACCTGAGCGCCGCGGTGAAGTCCGCGGTTCGCGGACGGATGGGCAACGCCGGGCAGGCTTGCAACGGCACCAAGCGGATGGTCATCGTCGATGAGCTCTACGACGACTTCCTCGCGGCGTTCACCTCCGCCATGGCCGCCCTCGAGCCCGGGGACCCCACCGACAAGGCGGCCGGGTTCGGCCCGCTGTCCTCCGAGCAAGCGGTGGAGAACCTTCTCGAGCAGATCAAGGACGCGGTCGACCAAGGAGCCACCGTCGAGACCGGCGGCCAGCGGGTCGAGCGTCCGGGCTCCTTCATGCAGGCCACGGTCCTCACCGGGGTGACCCCCGCGATGCGCGCCTTCCACGAAGAGCTCTTCGGCCCGGCCGCCGTGGTCTACCGGGTGGCGGACGCCGACGAGGCTGTCGAGCTGGCCAACAGCTCGCGCTTCGGACTGGGCGGCGTGGTGTGGAGCGGCGACGTTGCCCGCGCCGAGGAGATTGCCGATCGGCTCGACACCGGGATGGTCTGGATCAACAGTGCGCAGGGTTCGTTGGCTGACCTGCCCTTCGGCGGCACCAAGCGATCGGGCGTGGGTCGCGAGCTCGGCCCGTACGGCATCGACGAGTTCGTCAACAAGAAGCTGATCTACGTCCCCGCTGGCTGAGCGGGACGGCGGGCGCGAACGCAGGTGGCCGAGCTGGCCACCTGCGGAGTCCGTCAACCGACGAGTGCCGAGAACGGTGCTGCGGCGCCGTAGATCTTGTAGAGGGCGAGGGATCCGGCCTCGAACGTGCTGCACCGGCTCTCGAACAGCCCCATGGCACGGGTGTCCGACAGTCCGGCCCCGTACCCGTAGCGCTCATCACCCGCGGAGCCATTGATCGGGGCGGTGGAGTACTGGCGGATTCGTTGCACCATCCCGAGCCGCCTGTCGTCATCCGCCTGGCGCCACCAGCTGCAGGTCATCGAACCCAGTGGCCTGGTCGCGATTGACGCGGGCAGCTCCACTGCCGGCAGGTTCTGGTCCGCGAAGGGGAAGCGGAACAGGTCGAGGGCGGGGTGTGCCTGCAGGCTGGCGACGAAGCCGCACAGCTTCGGCGACAGGCCGGCTGCGCAGACGGCCCCCAGCTGGGCTACCTGGGCAGGGTCGTCGCTCGCAGCTCGGGTCAGCGGGATCGGGCTGGATCCGGGCTTGGGCGGAGTCTTGGACCAGCTGCACGTGTAGGGGTTGCCGGCCGGGTAGCCGGAGACCTCGAACCCGGCGAGGCAGGCCACGAGCTCGCCCTCGTTGGAGACATCACCGATCCCGATGCTTGTCTGGGGCTGGGTGCCCCCCGCGCAGCCCGGCAGCAACGCCGGTGCGCTGGTGACGCGGGCACCGGGAGCGGCCTTGTTGTCCCACCAGCAGTTTCCGGTGTTGCCCGGGAAGCTGTCCCACCAGAAGTCGGTCCCGTTGGGGAGGACCTTTCCGGTTGGGCTCACGCCCATGGTGTTGCCGTGGAAGCGGTTGCCGTACGACGTGGTGGTCCCGGCCGGGTCGCACCCGGGAACGGGGGCACCGCTGGCGGCCGGCGGCGGCCCGCAGACGGTGGCGTCGGGGACGGCGAAGAGCATCGTGCCTCGGCGCCAGTTGTCGTAGAAGTGGTTGTCGCTCACGGTGTTGCTG
>JBAVCA010000264.1:0-15506 GCA_049586475.1 Nocardioides sp. | reverse complement strand
GGAGAGAAGACCGTTCAGCAGGTCGACATTGTCGACGATGAAGCTGCGCTCCGTGGCTTGGTACTCAGCCCTGGTGGAGCTGCGGTCGAGCGTCGCGAAAGTCTCCTCCCCTGCGCTCTCGAGCTGGCGGGTGATGTCGCAATAGGGCTGTGCGTCGTACTGTGTCGAGGTTTGGGCGGACTGAGTGGCTGACAGCGACTCTGACGGGGACTCTGACAGGAACCTCGGGTCATCCGTCTCGCCGCTGGGCGAGGGTGAGCCATCGGTGCAGGCGGCTGCAAGCAGCAGCACGGCAGAAACTGGCAGAAGCCGGAGAGTATGCATGAGAACTCCTGGGGTCGGGGTGCGGTCGCTTCACGTTAGGAGTGGCCGTGGCCGCTTCGCATCGCCCGCCCGCCCGATTGCGATCTCCTCCGCGCAGAGGATGAGCCGGGCGGTGATGTCGGCCGCGCGGCCGATGCCTGGAGGGAGATTCGGCGTCTAGCATGCGGACATGCCAGCCCGAGGATGGGATCGCCTCCGCGTCGTGGTCCCTGGCCGAATTGACACCGCGATCGCGTGCGGGCTGCTGGCCCTGGCTCAAGCGGAAGTCTGGTTGACCACCGGCTACGAGCCGGGCGTGGTCTACGCCGTGGCAGCCGCTGGCATGACGGTGCCGCTGGCCTGGCGTCGTCGCGCGCCGATCGTGGTCTGCATCTTCGTCCTGCTGGTCCTGGTCGCCATGGAGATCGTCGGGCACCCACAGGATCCGGCCTATGTGATGGCGGTCCTGATTGTGGCGTTGTACTCGGTCGGCGCCTACCGCAGCCATCGACCTGCCATCGCCGGGTGGGTCGGCGCGATGGCGCTCATCGCAGCATTGATTGCCGTCGAAGAGGGTCCCGGGGCGGGAGACTTTGTCTTCGTCGGAGCGATCGTGACAGGGGCGTGGGGGCTCGGACTCGCCCTACGCAGCCGAGGTCAGGAGAATGCCGCCCTCGTCGAGCGCACCGCCGAGCTGGAGCAGACGAGAGAGTCCTTCGTTGCCGAGGCATTGGCTGAAGAACGGGCGCACATCGCACGAGAGCTGCACGACGTCATCGCTCATTCTGTGAGCATCGTGATCGTTCAAACGGCAGCAGTCCGTCGTCGCCTGCAGGCCGACCGCCCGGGAGACGCAGAGCAGCTGGAGGGCATCGAGCAGACGGCGCGACAAGCGATGCGAGAGATGCGCCGCCTGCTAGGGGTGCTCGTCCAGGATGAATCGCTCGAGCTAACCCCGCAGCCGGGACTTGGCGACCTTCCCGCGTTGCTCGAGCAGATGCGGCGGGCGGGCATGCAGGTCGAGCACCGGATCGAGGGCGAGCCGTCACCTCTGCCGGCCGGGCTCGACCTCGCGGCCTACCGGGTGGTGCAGGAGGGCCTGGTCAACGTGCTGAAGCACGCGGGAGGGGCGCGCGCGGAGGTCGTGACGTCATACGGAGTCGACGAGCTCGCCCTGTCGGTGACGAACACCGGCAACGACGGGCCCGCTGCTGTGGTCGGTCTTGGCGGTCACGGCCTGATTGGGATGCGCGAGCGGGTGCACCTCTACGGCGGCACCCTGACCGCGACTGCAGAGCCGGACGGCGCCTTTGCGGTCCGAGCGCGACTTCCCCTGGGGGCAGGATGACCACGCGAATCTTGATCGTCGACGACCAGGCGATGGTGCGGACGGGGCTGGCCTCCATCGTCGCCGGCGAGCCCGACCTGGAGGTCGTCGGCCTTGCCGCAAATGGCGCAGAGGCGATCGCCGAGGTGCGGCGCACCGAGCCAGACGTGGTGCTCATGGACATCCGGATGCCTGTCATGGACGGTTTGGAGGCAACCACGCAGCTCACGGACGGGGGGTTCCCAGGTCGGGTGTTGGTGCTGACAACATTCGACGTGGACGAGTACGTCTACTCGGCCCTGCGCGCCGGAGCCAGCGGTTTCCTGCTCAAGGACGCCCCTGCTGAGGAGCTGATCGCAGCGATTCGGATCGTCGCCCGGGGCGACGCTTTGCTCTCACCCGCGTTGACCCGGAGGGTGGTCGAGGAGTTCGCCCGGCTACCACGGCACAATGTGACCCCCGCCCCGGAGCTTGCCGCGCTCACGCCGCGGGAGCGGGACGTCCTGGAGGAGCTGGCCCGTGGGAAGTCCAACGCGGAGATCGCGACGGCTCTGGTGGTTTCGGAAACCACCGTCAAAACACATGTCGGGCACATCCTGCTCAAGCTAAACCTGCGTGACCGCATCCAGGCTGTTGTCTTTGCTTACGAGGCGGGCGTCATCCGCCCCGGTCAGTCGGAACCGCGCTTGCCGTGACGTCAGCGGCGGTCGCCGGCGATGCGTCACGGCGTGCCGGCAGTGCCCCTCGATCAGACTCCTGGCATCTGGCTGAGCGCGAGTGATGGCGTGCCCCGGTCCCATGGAGATCCTGGTTCTCGCCGTCGCTGACCCTGCGGTCGGCGGAAACCTTGGGCGTCTCGACCGTGGTGAGCACGAGTTGCGCGGGCTCAGCAGCCATTGGTTCCAGGAATGACCGTTGCCGACCGTTGCCGACCATGCCGGTCGCTGCAGGTCCAGAAACCTGCCATGCCCTGAGACCCGCATCCGGTGAACCTGGGATTGGGGCGCCGCCCCGGGCCAGCGAGTCGAGGGCTCAACGTCACAAACGGTCACAAACACCTATCGTGGCCAGACGCCTGAAGCCCATACGAGTACCGAGGCCTGCGAGGGGTCGGATTGGGGGAAGAGACGATGAATTTGGATGCGCTCGTGAGGGGCCGAGACGCATTTGCCCGGCGCGCCTGGAGAGACGCCTACGAGGAGCTCACTAGTGCAGCCGATCAAGAACCTCTCAGTTCAGAAGACGTCGAACGCCTCGCGGTGGCCGGACACCTGCTCGGTCGGGACGCCGCATCGACCGTGATGTTCGAGCGCGCATTCGGCTCCTATCTCGACGACGGTCAGACTGCGCGCGCCGTACGCTGTGGGTTCTGGCTCGGCATCATTCTCGTGCAGCGAGGTGAGCACGCCCGCGGCGGCGGCTGGTTGATGCGATGCAAGCGGACCCTGGACGAGCACGCGGAGGAGTGCGTGGAGCAGGGGTACCTCCTGGTGCCCGCCGGACTGCAGTCACTGGGGTCCGGAGACCCCGTGGCGGCGCACGCGACTTTCGACGCTGTGAGCCGCTGCGCCGAACGATTCGGCGATCCGGACCTGATCGCGCTGAGCCGCCTTGGCCGTGGGCAGGCCCTGATTGCCATGGGTGAGATCCAGCGCGGCGGAGCGTTGCTTGACGAGGCCATGCTCGCTGCGACGAGTGATGACGTCTCCCCCATCGCGACCGGGATCGTCTACTGCGCGTCGATCATTGCCTGCCGCCAGATCTTCGACCTACGACGCGCCCAGGAGTGGACGGCAACCCTGAGTCGGTGGTGCGCCGACCAGCAAGATCTCGTGCCGTACCGAGGACAATGCTTGGTGCACCGCTCCGAGATTCTTCAGGTTCGGGGCGAGTGGACCGAGGCGTTGCACGAGGTGCAGCAGGCGTGTCAGCACCTGGCCGGCCCCGTCGGCGACCCCGTGCTGGGCATGGCTCGATACCAGCAGGGCGAGCTTCTCCGATTGCGCGGTCAGTTCGCTCAAGCCGAAGAGTGCTACCGACAGGCGAGCGAATGGGGTCACCCGGTACAGCCCGGTCTGGCACTGCTACGCCTGGCTCAGGGCCACGTCGACGCCGCGACCGCGGCGATCCGACGAGTCATCGACGAGGCGGCCGACGACAAGGTGACCCAGGCACGCGTTCTCGCCGCGCTCGTGGAAATTTTGCTGGCGGATGGCGACGTCCGGGCAGCGCGCTCTGGCGCCGACGGGTTGGAGGCCCTCGCCGGCGACCTCGATTCGCCGTACTTGCAGGCCATGGCGGGTTACGCGCTCGGATCGGTCCTGTTGGCTGAGGGTAAGGCCCGCCAGGCGTGCCGCAGCGTGCGCGACGCGACAATCGGCTGGAGGAAGCTGGAGGCACCGTACGAAGCGGCGCGGACGCACTTCTTGATGAGTCAAGCGTGCCGAGAGCTGGCGGACCACGACACCGCCGATGTGGAACTGGAGGCATCACGGCGAATCTTCACGAAGCTGGGCGCGTCCCCGGCGCTGGCTCGGGTGGAGGCATTCGACCGCGCACCCTCCGAGGCACCTGGGGGGTTGACGCCGCGCGAAGTCGAAGTCTTGGTGCTCGTAGCGACGGGTGCGACGAACCGCGAGGTCGCCGCCCATCTCGTCATCAGCGACCGGACCGTTGCCCGCCATCTCAACAACATGTTCGTCAAGCTCGGCATCTCATCTCGAGCAGCGGCGACGGCCTACGCGTACCAGCACCACCTCGTCTAGCCCCACTGCGCAGAATCACCCATCTGCCATTCCGACAAGATGCGCAGAACTGCCGAGGCGGAAGCGTGCTCGTTCCCTAGATGGTGGTCGGCAACCGACCGAACATGAAGGGATCTCGATCATGGCAACGCCAGCACCGACCACCGACCAAGTTCGCATTGCGTGGGATTCGATTGCCCCGGGTTTCGACGACTACGTCTCGCCGCACACCATCGCGCTCGGCGAGAATCTTGTCGAGCGCTTGGATGTGGGGCCCCGCACTTCTCTCCTCGACGTCGCCGCAGGCAGCGGCGCCCTAGCTCTTCCCGCGGCACGGCGCGGGGCAACCACGCACGCCGTGGACTTGGCGCCCGCCATGATCGAACGGTTGGCCGCCCGCGCCGCCGCCGAGGGTCTGACGAACCTGCACGGGCAGGTCATGGACGGCGCGTCACTTGACTTCCCGGCTGACGCCTTCGACATGACGGTCTCCTTGAACGGCGTCTCGCTGTTCCCCGACATCGATACCGGCCTGGCCGAGATGGTCCGCGTCACGAGGGCAGGCGGACGAGTGGTCGTCGCAGCATTCGGTCCGATGCCCCGCACGGAGTTCGTCACGTTCTTCATGTCCGCGATGAGTGCCACGGTCCCCGAGGTGGTCCCGATATCACCGGAGCGACCGCCGCTGCCGTTCCAAGTGTCCGTCCCCGAGCAATTGCGAGCCAAGCTGCTCCAAGCCGGCCTGGCGGAGGTGGAGGTGGAGACGGTCCCTTGGGACATGACTTTCGCATCGGCTGGGCACTACTGGGATGCGACCACGTCCAGTAACCCCATCGCGGCACAGATGACCGCAAGCTTGTCCGCACAGCAGCGTGACGACGCGCTGCACGTGCTCGACGGGATGCTGCGTGAACGCTCAGGCGGACATGCGGGGGGCGTCCTGCACAACGAGATGACCATCGGCACCGGCTCGAAGCCGCTGCGGGACTGACGCTTCGTGTCCATCGAGAAGGAGGTACGAGGATGATACCGAACACTCAGGCCGCGAGAGTGCGGTGGGGCGCGGTCGCCGTTGCGCTAGCACCCACAGTGATGGCCTTCGTCCTGATCGCACATCCGTTCATAGCGCGCTTGCCCGATGCCGGGGCAGTCGCAGACGCGGTCGCGCGGAGTGAGACGTGGTGGGGGGTGATCCATCTCGTCACCGCGGTGGGAGCCGGCCTGATCGCGTTGGCGTTTCTGGCCGTTCGCGCGTACCTGCGCGCGGCCGGTGATGACCGGTTCAGCTCATGGGCGTTGCCGTGTGTCGTCATGGGGAGTGTGCTGTACGCCTTTCTTCCTGGGCTGGAGTTCGCGCCGCTTGCAGCCACGGATTCTGGTGGCGACGCGGCCGCGATGCAGGAGGCGTTGGAACCGTGGTTCGTTCCGGTCCTGCAGACGAGTGCGCTGGTCTTTGCGGTCGGCGTACTTGGCTTCGCCAGGGCGGTAGCGGCTACTGACGGGCTACTGAGCAAAGGGCTCTCAGCGGTGGTGGTTGGATCGCTCGTCATCCTTGCCTTGAGCCGGCTCGTCCCGTTCGGCGCCGTTCAGTTCTACCTACAGGCGGTGGCCGGCTTGACCGCATTGTGGCCGCTCGCATCTCAGATGTGGAGGAGACCCGTGGCACAGGCTGACCCTCAGCACCAGCGCCTTGAGGGAGCCACCCAAGGGCTGCCCTGGAAGTAGGGGATCACTCCCACAGCTCGAGCCGCTGTCGTTGCGCCGCGAAAGGCAGAGCTCGGCGCGGCGGTGCTTGACTGAGGAAACCGCTGTCGAGACCTACGACGGGCACCTCCTGCTCAACGCAAACCCTGCCTGACCGCTTCGTATCCGGCAGTGGGAGCGTGTTGGCCTCAGCGTCGGTGAACACGCTACTGAAGGCGAACAGGAGAACTGATCGCCGCGGGTCAGTAGGTGGCGAGCCCGTCGCGAAACGCGGCCAGCGAGGTTTCACTTGAGTTGATCCGCCAGTCCGCCTCCTTGAGGTGGCTGAACCAGGTGAACCCGGCGATGTTCGGCTGGGTCGCCAGGTAAGTGAACATGTCGCGCACCCACTGACCCTTGTCGCCGCCGACCTCGGGAGCGCCGACCTCGCCGATGCTGACGGGCTTGCTGGTCAGAGCCGCCAGCTCCTGCTGCCCCTGGGCGAAAACGTCACGGAAGGAAGTCCAGCTGCTGCCGGGCAGCAGCCCGGCCCAGTTGTAACCGTCGAGCGCGACGATCCCCACGGTGCTGTCGCCGGGGTAGAGCGAGGCCAGGGGCGTGCTGCCCGGGTAGGGCACGTTGGGTGACCAGGACCAGGTGACGTTCTTGACCCTCTGGCGGGCAAAGAGTCCGGCGACGTGCTTCCAGGCGGCCACGTAATCGGCTGCCGTGTTGCCGTTGATTCCGGCCGCCCAGGGATACCACGAGCCGTTCATCTCGTGGGCGAAGCGCAGCACCACAGGCTTGCTGTACGCCCTTACCTGCTTGGCCCACATGGTGAGGTAGTCGTCGTGCCTGCCGGCCGTGATGGTGTCCAGTGCGAAGGCGGGCTGGTCTACCCCACCCGCCGGATTCCATGGCTCCCACGTGATGACCGGGGTCGCACCGAAGGCAGCCACGGCCGAGGCTTGTTGCGCCGGAAAGCCGGTGCCGCTGGACCAGGCGTCGTACCACATGACCTGCGTCGGGCGCCGGTCGAGTGAGCTCGCCAGTGTCTCCAGCTCGCTCATGTCCCAGGGAGCGTGCTCGAGACTGACCCCGAAGTAGGGGGTCTGGGGCGCGGCCGGTGCCGGCGGAGCCTTGGGCGGGGCAGCAGTTGCTTGTGTGGGATGCGTGACAGCCATCACCATCATGGCAGCGAGGATGGCGAGAAAACGACGGAAGGGGGGAAGCACGTCACCATTGTGTGTCAGGGACGTTGAGTTGGCGGACGAACTCCGAGATGCAGATAGCCCGCCCCATCAGATCCGCGAGATCCCGGCGAGCGTTGACTGCGATCGGCGAGACCGTCCGGGACGTCGAATCTGCTCGTGCCGCTGCTGCCGATGCTCGGGCGTTGGCCAGAGAACCCGCGCTTTGTCCGGCCGACCAGCCGAGGAAGCGATGAAATGGTGGCCACCTGTCAGGGCGACGTCTGGAACACCACAGTCGCGATGACGTTGAAGGCGACGAGCCCGCCCATCATCAACGCGGCGCTCACCCGAAGGCGTCCACCACTCCGCGCGACAACGAAGATGAGCGCAGGCAGCAGGTCCACGAGGTACCGCGTGCCGTACTGAAAGCCGCCGTTCGTGCGGTGGGTCAGCAACAGCAGCGCGTGCACCAGAATCGTTCCGAACAGAATGAGGTCGACCAGGTCAGCTCTCCGTCGTACGGCTCGGGCCAGCAGTGCGCCCAGGCCGATGAGCAGCATCGGGTTGGTGAGGTACACGGCGAAGCCGCTGAATCGGGGAAACGTGAGCATTCCGTCAGCGATGGACGGCGCCCGCAGGACGTTGCCCACGTTCTCCGGCAACCGGCTCGGCACAAACATGCCTTCGCCGGCCTGCTCCAATTCGGGCAGATAGGTATGGCCGAACTCCAACGGGTTGCCGAACCGCGCAAAGTTGAACCAAGCGAGGCCCGCGGCCACGAGAGCCGGCCCTACGAGGTACGGGACAAGCGTTCGACGCGCCTGGCCCAGATAGGAGAGATGGCCGAGCAATACCCCCAGCAGCAGCGGGAAGTAGACGACGTTGAACGGTCGGCACCCGACCGCGAGTGCTAACAGCACGAGGCCGGCGATCCATCCGCGTTTGCCGTCACCGTCGATGAGCAAGAAGGCAAGCATCGTCAGCAGAAATGCCAGCAGCTGGGCTTGAAACCAGACGCCGCCTGCGGCGCCCGCGCCGGCGGTCCCGACCGAGAGGAGAGTCCCGCCGAGCGCGACGAATATCATCCAGGTCGCTGCGTCGCCGGCGGGAAGGTAACGGCGCAGCAGGGCGTACGCGGCTCCGAGCCCAGCGAGAAGGTAGCCGAGGCACACAGCCGCGCTGGGGGTGTTCTCGCCGAAGACGAACGACAACAGCCACATGGGGATGGCCGGCACAGGTGGAAAGCTCACCCAGTACTTTCCTTCGTAGACCGCCAGCTCGAGCCAGGGGTAGTCCTGGTCCAGAGCGAGCCGCCCATCGCGCCACGCGAGAGCCTGAAGGGTGTAGCTGTCGTAGACGCTGTGCCCGACGAGACTCGCACCCGACTGAGCCGCGACCCAGGCGACAACCAACAGGACGACCCCGAAGCCGACGGCGGGGGGCACCCACTCGTTGAGCATCCGACGTGAACGCGGGACGCCGTCCGGTCGCCGAGGTGAGATCCCGCGGACGCGCGCCATTCGAGCCCCCTCCAGTCGGTGTCTGGCCGCCAGGGTAGGCCTTCAGGGGCGCCGCAGCCGCAGTTTGCCAACCGGGGCCGACCTCAGAACCTTCGATCTGGAGCAGTGGGTAAGTCGTGAGTCTGGGGACCGCGGTCGGTCCGGTGCGCTGCTCTACCCTGAGCGGCATGCGCGACCCGATCAGGTGGAGACCTTGAGCACGCTGGCAGGGCGATATCGGCTGGTGCACCGCATCGCCACCGGCGGCATGGGTGCCGTGCATGAGGCAATCGACGAACGACTCGGTCGGCGGGTGGCGGTCAAGGTTCTCAAGGAGGAGTACGCAGACGACCCCACGTTCGTGGCCCGGTTCGACCGCGAGGCGCGCGCCGCCGCCGCGTTGGGTCACCCGAACATCGCGCAGGTCTTCGACTCTGGCCAGGACGGCGACCTGCACTTCATCGTGATGGAGTTCGTCGAGGGTCAACACCTCGGGCAGCTGCTGCGCCAGCAGGGCCGACTGCCCGCGCGAGCCGCCGTAGACATCGTCGGCCAGGTCTGCGCCGCGCTGGCGGCCGCGCACGCGGCGGGCATCGTGCACCGCGACATCAAGCCGGGCAACGTTCTCGTCCGACCCGACGGGCAGGTCAAGGTCACCGACTTCGGCATCGCCCACCGGACCGGGGACCCCGCCCTCACCGGGACGGGCATGGTGCTCGGCACCGCCCAGTACCTCTCCCCCGAGCAGGCCTCGGGACAGGCCGTCACTCCGGCCTCGGACGTCTACGCGACCGGCGTGCTGCTCTATCAGCTGCTCACGGGTGCAGTGCCTTTCGAGGGCGACTCGCCGCTGGCCGTGGCTTTGGCCCACGTCCGCGACGACGTCCCGCCAGTACGCGATCTCGCACCGGAGGTACCCGCGGCCCTGGCCGCGGTCGTCGCCCGCGCCACCACCAAGGACCCCGAGCAGCGCTTTCACGACGCGCTACAGATGGCCGCTGCATTGCGTGGCGCACCTACCGTGCCCCCGGACACGTCCCCGGCGGGCCCTGCGACGACGCTTGTGACGGCGCCGATGACCACTGCGATATCTGGACCGACGACTGGGCCGGCTGCCGCAGCTCCTATCGCGGGCCCGGAGACGAGGAGACCTGTCACGTCCCGGGTCGTGATCGCCGCCGGCATCGCGCTGCTCGCTGCGCTGCTGATCGGCTGGATCGCGCTGTCCGACGGTTCCGCGCCTGAGGAGCGACAGGCAGACCCGCCTGCGCCTGGCACCTCATCGCGGACTTCCGCGCCCACATCGGCCACCTCGCCCACCGCCTCCGTGCCGCGAGAACCGAGCCCCACCGAGCAGACGATCGACGGCCAGATCGTTCCCGCCGACGCCGTCGGCCGCGACGCCAAGGCTCTTGAGCAGGAGCTGAAGGAACGCGGGTACGACGCGGACAAGGTCGACGTCGACGCCAGCGCCCCCCGCGACACGATCGTGTCCACCATCCCCGCCCCCGGCCAACCGCTGGCTCCGGGACAGAGCGTCCTGCTGATCTCGAGCAAGGGCGAGGTAGGAGAGCCCTCCGACTTCGTCGTTCCCGACGACCTGGTCGGAACCGACGTCAAGAGCGCGGAGGAACGGCTGAAGGACCAAGACATCGACTCCGAGAAGGCCGATGTCGACTCCAATCTCCCCAAGGGACAAGTTGTGGCCACCTACCCCGAGCCCGGCACCCGAGCCGAGGCCGGTGTCGTCGTGCTCGTCGTCAGCCGAGGGCCATAGCCCCGACAGATCGTCGCCCGGAACATGCGGATGCCCGACAAGTCGCTCGGTCTACACGACACTCTGCTCACGTCCGAGAATGTCGAACGAAGCTCGTAGCCGATCGGGAAGATAGAGGCGAGGATGAAGCCATGGCGATGAATGCAACCAACCTCTCTGACCAGGGCCGAGCAGTTCTCGTCACCGGAGGTTCGCGCGGCATTGGTGCCGCTATCGCACGCGCGTTCGCCGAGCAGGGCGACCGCGTCGCGGTGCACTACGGCGCGTCGGCCAAGGAGGCCGAGGCGGTGCGTACCTCGCTCACCGGCGAGGGTCATGTCGTCGTACAGGCCGACATGGCCCGACCCGATGACCTCCGCGCCGCCGTGGACTCAGCCGCCGACCAGCTCGGGCGGCTCGACGTCCTGGTCAACAACGCCGGGGTGTTCCTCGCCCATCCGCCGATGTCGACGTCGTACGGCGACTGGCAGGCCGCCTGGTCGCAGACCGTCGCCACCAACCTCACGGGCGCTGCCAACGCCACCTTCTGCGCCCTCCCACATCTGCGCGCGGCAGGGGGTGGCGCCGTGGTGAACGTGTCGAGCAGGGGCGCCTTCCGTGGGGAGCCGAACTGTCCGGCGTACGCCGCGTCCAAGGCAGGTCTGAACGCCTTTGGGCAGTCGATGGCGCTCGTCCTGGCGCCCTACGACATTTCGGTCGGCACCGTCGCACCCGGCTTCGTGCAGACCGAGATGGCTCGCGAGGTGCTCGATGGCGAGGGTGGGGACGACGTGCGGGCTCAGTCACCGTTCGGCAGGGTCGCCCACCCTGAGGAGGTCGCCGCTGCGGTGGTCTGGCTCGCCTCGCCCGGAGCCCGCTTCTCGTCGGGCACGATCATCGACGTCAACGGCGCGTCGTACTTGCGGAGCTGAGCGAGGTTCAGCTCATCCGGACCCTCCGTGCCCTCGGGTGACGAACGCGGCATGAGCACATGTCGGCGAATGCGATCGTGCGGTCGGCGATGGCCGACAGCGGGTGTCGATCTCAGACAGCCGCAGGTATCCGCCCCTCCAGCGTGGTCAAACCCTCGCCACTCAAGTACGGCAGCCCGGCCGAGCGACCGGACAGCGCGAGGAGCAACGCGTCGTACGGTCCGCTCACCTCGGGGCCCGAGCCGTGAGCCCAGCCGATGTCCGAGGCGACGAGCCGCAGGTTCTTGGCGCGTTCCTTCGAGCCCCACGTGACCGGACGCCACACCCGCACGGCGGCATCGAGTACGGCACGGCCGCGATCGGCGTCGTGGGGGGCGCGGCGGTCCAGGCCGATCCGGACGTCCTGCACGTGGGTGGCGTGGTCGGCCAGCATGTTGTCGGCTGGGTCGATTCGGCCGAGGAAGCCCTTGCGGGGGTTGGCAACGCGCTGCTCCAGGAAGCCGATCAGCTCGGCGGGGGTGTGCTCATCGGCGTACTCGATCGACCAGGCGCCACCGATCAAGGCAATCTGCTCGGGTGTGTGGGCAAGCGCTTTGGCCAGCCGCCAGGTCATCGGCGCGCGCACCAGCGACAGGTGCGCCGCGACGTCGCGGACCCGGAAGCCATCGCAGGCGCTCGGCCGGTCCCAGTCGCTCTCGGGGATGACTCGCAGGACGCTGACCAGCTCCTCGAGCTCCGCACTCACCAACCGCATCACCGAATTCATGAGCGGAGCGTAGAGCGCGCGGGCTGCGTCTGTCCCGGGAACGTCAGGCTTCGCGAACCGCCCAGACCTGGCGGGCACCGGGGACGCCCTTGAGCTCGTGGAGCCCGCGATCCTCGAAGGCGAACGGCGACCCGGCGACGAGGTCGACGACCGTCGTGGACACGAGCACCTCGCCGCCCTGGGCCAGCCCAGACACCCGCGCCGCCGTGTGAACGTTGATGCCAGCCAGATCCTGACCGCGCATCTCTACCTCACCCGCGTGCAGCCCGGCCCGCATCTCGACACCGAGGTGGGTGGCGGATCGACGCACCATCGCCAGGGCGCAGCGGATGGCCGCACCGGGGACGGGGAAGGTGCACAACGTGCCGTCACCGAGGTCCTGGACCAGACGGCCGCCGTGCCGGGCCACCTCGGCACGCACCATGTCGCCGTGGTCGAGGAGCAAGGATCGCCAGGGGCCGTCGCCGCGTTTGACGACCTCGGTGGTCGACCCGACCAGATCCGTGAACAGGACGGCGGCGAACACGCGGTCGATCGTGGCGGCGTGACGCTCGCCCGTGAGGTGTTCGCGCACCTCATCGAGCAGGCCGTCGACGTCGCCCAGGAACGGCAGCATGTCGGGGCCGGGCAGCTCGACGTACCGGGCGCCGGGGATGCCGTCGGCCAGCACGCGGGTCATGCCAGTGCCGACCACGAGTTCGCGCCTGGCCACGACGAGGGTGGGCACCCTGATAGCGGGCAGCAGGTCGCGCAGGTCCGTCGAGAAGATCTCTGCGTTGATCGGGCCGGCGATCCGTGGTCGGGCGTTGCGGCGGGCCACGCGGCCCCACCACGAGCGGAACTCCGGATCCTGGGCGGCGCTGGGGGCCTGGATCATCAGGTCGGCGTCGGCGCCACTGGAGACCGACGGGTCGGAGGCGGTCGCCGCCATCGCCTCCAGCGTCGCTGTGTCCACACCATGGGGGTAGTCCTCGCCCTGGAAGGCGCGGGCGGTGCCGTTGATCAGGACGAGCGCCGAGACGCGATCAGGGTGTCGCTCGACGAACCGGAGCGCGGTCATGGTGCTGGCCCCGGCGGCGACGACAGTTGCCCGTTCGACACCCGCGGCATCCAGGACCATCGCGCCGGCGTCTGCCCAGTCGGCGAGAGTCGGAGCCGTGGCGCCGCTGTCGGAGGTGCCAACGCCTGGCGGGTCCAGGCGCAGCACTCGGCCGATGTCGGCCAGCCCGACGATCCAGCGCAAGTAGCGAGGCTGATCCGGGGCGTCCTCAACGGACGACATGAACCCCTCGCCGAGGAGCAGGATCGTCGGATCACCGACGCCCCACGATTGCCAGCCGACGTGTCCGTCCGGCACAGCGAGGTAAGTGACGGGAGGGATCCGCATGGTGTTGGAACTTAGTCGTCGTCCGGCGCGACGTCAGGCGAACGGTGGGACGACTACCACCCAGCGCACAGGTCGACATTCTTCAGGAACGTCCGTGCATTGGCGTGACCGGGGACCATGCGGCATGTGCGGGCGCAGATACGGACCAGAGGACAGACGTAGGGTGCCGGGTATGGCGACCGACTTGGACCAGAGCCGTCCGTCATCTCAGGCTTACTCGGCGCGATGATCGCGCTGCGGTTCCTGCTCGCGGTCATCGACCCTGAGACCCCCAGGGAGCGCCCCGCTCAACCGGAATCGTCGCCTCCGAGGTCGGACAAGTGAGCGTCTCGCTGTGGCAGTTCGTGCTGTCGGTGGTGGTTGGCTTCGCGCTCATCTGGGCGTTGCTCGTCGTGGCGCTTCTAGTGGCCGCGCGACCAGGGCCTGACCGGGTCACGTTGCAGGGCGTACTGAGGCTGCTCCCAGACCTGGTGCGTCTGATCCATCGACTGGCTGCGGACCCGGCGCTACCGCGTGGAGCCCGCTGGCGACTGTGGCTTCTCCTCGGCTATCTGCTTTTTCCGATCGACCTTGTTCCGGACTTCCTGCCCGTCATCGGGTACGCCGATGACGCCGTTGTCATCGCGCTCGTTCTCCGTTCAGTCGCCCGCGTCGCCGGGGTCGAGGCCCTTGAGCAGCATTGGCCCGGCACGCCCGAGGGGCTCGCTGCGGTACTCCGCCTCGTGCGGCCCGACGCAACACAGTGAGATGAGCATGCCCCTTCTGGACCGTCTTGAGCGCACCCAGGATCGAGGTCCAACAAAGTCAGCGAGGCAAACGACTTCCGAACAAGGTGTGGCCGATCCCATACTCGTGCTGATCCGATGAGGGCCGACCACATGAGGGTCTTCGCGCGAACTTGCCGCACCGCTGCGCTTGGGGTTCTGACAGGTCTTGGTCCCGAGACCATTGGTTCGCGAAAGCTACACAGTCACCTTCCAGACGCGGCGTCTAGCCCGAAAGGACTATCCCGATTGGGCCCGTCGGGCAGATCTCAATGCAAGACGGCCTGTGGAGCTAAACGTCTCGTACCGTCTCTCACGGTGGGGCTGTCAGGCCCTGTCTTCTCCGAGGAAGGAACCAGCATGTCTCGCACCAGGATCGTAGTGACGGCGTTCGCCGTGGCAAGTTTTACGTTGAGCGGAAGCGTCGCTCATGCCGACACCAAGTCAGCCCAGGACCCGCGAGGCGATGCCTCCCAAGCCGCGGACATCACCAAGGTGACCGTCAACAACGGCGACCGCACACTCTCGATCAAGGTCAAACTGGCCAAGGCAACCGTCAGCCGAACCCACCTGATCGCAACCATGACGTCGGCGGCCGAGGGTGGACCCACCTACATCGCCCGCACAGTGGTCGTGGCACCGAACTCGCACGCCAACCCCCAGGCCAGCACACACGCCCAACGCACCGGAGCCACCCTTGAACGGCTCCCTGACGGCGCCACCGAACCCACCACGGTCGAGTGTGCTGGCATCAAAGCCACTCTCTCCTCTGGCCGCAATGGCCAGTCCTCGATCAGGATCCCGCAGGCCTGCTTCGGTGAGGACGCTGGAACCCTGCTTGTCGACGTAGCAACGGTCACCCCAGCCGGCGATGAGGTCGTCGATGAGGTTCCGAGCACACTGCGCGTGCGCCAAGGCTGAGCCGACCACCTTCGCGGCGCTTCCCACAGGCGGCGCCCAGCGCGAGACACCAGCACCTCGCGGGAGGCTAGCGGCCGAGCACCCGACTTGAGCGGACCAGACCCGGCGGTGATAGCGGTACGCCGCAAACCTGCAGAAATGAACTGCAGGTCAGAACCGGAAGCCCGCTCTGACCTGCAGTTTCTTCGGTCGGGCTGACAGGATTTGAACCTGCGACCCCTTGACCCCCAG
>JBAVCA010000263.1:0-4574 GCA_049586475.1 Nocardioides sp. | reverse complement strand
GGCTCGTCGGGCCGGAGCGACCCGCGCGCTGGTGTGTCCCAGAGGCGACCGTGCTTGTCCGGCGCCGCAATCGCTGTACCGAGGGCTCGGCTTCCAAGTGGGGGAGCGGACCGTCACCCTGGTGCGCGAGCCCTGAGGCAATCGGGTGGGCGCTCAGCCGGTGGTGCCGAACTGCTCGACGCGGATGGCGTCGGCGCGCACCCCTACTTCGCCGAGAAGCCGCTGTGCGAAGGACGCGAAGCCCACCGAGCCGCACACGTAGGCGCGACTGGCACCCGCGCTGAGGTCGCGGACCTCTTCCGGGTACGGCGGCGCGGCGACCCGGCTGCCGAGGTTCTCCCGGGTGGTGGTGACGAAAGCGCCGCCGGCGATGAGCTCCTCGGCGTAGGGAAGCTCGGGCAGGGTCTTGCCGACCGCCACCACGCGCAGTCGGTCGGAGATCCCGAGCCGCGCTGCGTGGCGCATCATCGCGACCAGCGGGACGACGCCGGTGCCGCCACCGATCGCGATCGCGGGCACCTCGCCGGTCCAGGTGAACCAGCCACCGATCGGTCCGCGGACCTCGAGCACGTCGCCCACCTCGGCGACCTCATGCAGGTGGCCGGAGACCTCGCCGTCGAGAAGCCGTTCGACCATGAGCTCCAGCAGCGGATCAGCCGGGTCCGAGGCCACCGAGTAGGAGCGCTGCGCGGTGTAGTCGTCGGGTGCGCGCAAGCGCACGACGTAGTGCTGGCCCGGGAGGTGGTCGAGCCGGTCGGCCACGTCGAGACGCAGCCGCACGAGTCGGTCGTCGCGCTCGAGCTCCACGATCGTGGCCGTCGTCCACGACGTGCCTCGGGCAGTGTTCACGGATCGCCCTGGTAGCGCTGCTCGAGCCACGGGTCGCCGCGGTCGTGATAGCCGTTCTGCTCCCAGAAGCCCGGACGGTCCTCCGCCATCAGCTCGAGCCGGGTGATCCACTTCGCCGACTTCCAGAAGTACAGGTGCGGCACCAGGAGCCGGACCGGACCACCGTGCTCGACCGTCAGCGGCTTGCCGTCGAAGTCCCACACCACCCAGGCCTTTCCGCCGAGGAGGTCGGCCACCGGCAGGTTGGTGGTGTAGCCCGAATCGGTGTGCGCCATCACGAAGGCCGCCTCCGACAGCGGACCGGCTGCCTCGAGCAGCGTGTCGACGCTGACGCCGGTGAAGGTGGTGTCGAACTTGCTCCACGTCGTCACGCAGTGGATATCACCGGTGTACGACGACCTGGGCAGAGCGTGGATCTCGTCCCAGGACCACTGCTGCACGCTCTCGACGAGCCCATCGACCCGCAGGGACCAGGAGTCGAGGTTGACCAGGGGGGTCGCCTCAGCGGTGAGGGAGGGGAAGTCGCTGCCGGTGTCGAACTGACCGGGAGGAAGTCGCTCGTCTCGGGCGGGGTCGGAGGCACGACGGCGGCCGGTGAAACCGCGGGTGACAGGCATGCCGTCCATTCTGACAAGTCGGCCTGAGGAGTCCGGCCCCGGCTGGCGGACGGCGCCTCGCATCGGTGTCAGAACAGCGGCGGGACGGCCCGTGCCGCGGTATAGACGGCGACCACGAGGACCAGCACCGTGAACGCCCGCTGCAGGCGGTCGGTCGACACCCGGTCGGCCAATCGGGCGCCGACGACGGCGGCTAGTGCTGAGGCGATCGTGAGGGCGAGCACCGGGGTCCAGTCAGGGGCCACCCCGCTGCCGGCGCGCACGGCCAAGGCCGCGGTGCTGGTGATGGTGATGACGACCAGCGACGTGCCGACGGCGTACTGCATCGGCAGGGCCAGGGCCACGAGCAGGGCAGGCACGACGAGAAAGCCACCCCCCACGCCGAGGAAGCCGGTCAGCAGGCCCACCACAGTCGCGGTGATGAGCACCTTGAGGGCGCGCGGGCAGGCGCAGATGAACTCAGGGCCGAACGAGATGATGGGGTCGTCGAGCGACGGACGGGCGACGTGCTGCGGTCGCGTGCCCTGACCGTGGTGGACCTGGCGCCAGGCCATCAATCCGCCGACGGCGAGCATCAGGGCGGCGAAGCAGGCCAGCAGGACGTCCTCGCTGACCTGAGACGACGCGCGCGCGCCCGCGGCCGCGCCACCGATCGCCACGATCCCGAAGACGACGCCGCGCCAGACCAGCACGTTGCCGGCTCGCGCGGCTGCTACGGCTCCGATCGCGGCGGTGACCCCGACCACCACGAGCGAGCCCGTCGTGGCCTGGGCAGGCGACTGGTCGAGCAGGTAGACCAGCACCGGGACAGCGAGGATCGACCCGCCCCCGCCGAGCGCGCCCAGCGAGAGGCCGATGAGCACGCCGGCGACGGCAGCGATCAGCAAGGTCATCCGGAGCTGTCGGGACGCACGAGGTGCAGGCCGACCTTCTCGGCGTTGTCGAAGGTGTCGTCGATCGCGACCGGCACGCGCCCAGCGGCGGAGAGGAACGATGCCGCGATCGCGGCTCGGTAGCCACCGGCGCAGTGCACCCAGACCTCGCCCTCGGGGACCTCGTCGGTGCGACGGGGGAGGTCGTGGATGGGGATGTTGATCGCCCCCGCGATCGCTTCGGTCTCGTACTCGTCTGCACGACGCACGTCGAGGACGACGAGGTCGCGGTCATCGCGAGCCGCAGCGAGGTCCTCGAAGGTGGCGGTCGGGAAGGTCGACGGTTCCGCGTCGGACCAGTCGCTCGGTGAGCCGGTGGCCTGGGCCGCCGGTCGGTCGATCCCGATCCGGACCAGCTCACGCTGCGCACGAGCCACGTCCTCGACGGTCTCGGCGAGCAGGGTCACCGGGGTGCCCCAGGTGATGAGCCAGCCGAGGTAGGTGGCGAACCCACCGTCGAGTCCGAAGTTGACCGTGCCCGGAGCGTGCCCTGCGGCGAACGCTGTCCGGTTGCGCAGGTCGACCACCCACTCGCCGTCCTCGATGCGCTTGCGCAGCTGCGCGGCGTCGGCTCGCTCCGGCGGCGTCAGGTCGGGGGCCGCCGGACCTTCGGCGTTGAGTGGTGACATGTGCACGTAGTAGGCCGGCCAGGCGCCGAGTCCCTCGAGCAGCTCGCGCACGTAGGTCTCCTCGTCCTGGGTGAGGACCGGGTTCGACTGCTTCTCCCGCCCGATCGTGGAGGAGTCCGCGTCGGACTGCGAGGCCGAGCAGAACGACCCGAACCCGTGGGTCGGGTAGACCTCCGCCGCGTCGGGCAGCTGGTCGGCGAGCCGTCGCGCCGAGGCGTGCTGGTGGCGCACGAGGGTGTCGGTGTTGTCCTCGCCCATCAGGTCGGGGCGTCCGGTGGCGCCGTAGAGCAGCGAGCCGCCGGTGAAGACCGCGAACGGCTCCGCGCTCTCGCTCTCGCCGGTCGAGGAGTCGACGAGTGCGTACGAGAGGTGGGTGAAGGTGTGGCCGGGGGTGGCCAGGACCTTGATGCGCATCCGCGACCCGACCTCGACGACGTCTCCGTCGGACAGCGGAGTGCGCTCGAAGGAGACGTCGTCCTCACCGTTGAGCAGGTAGGCAGCATCTGTCTCGCGGGCCAGGGCCAGTCCGCCGGTGACGTAGTCGTTGTGGATGTGCGTCTCGAAGACGTGGGTGAGCCGCACGCCCTCGCTCGCGAGGAGCTCGAGGACCCGGTCGATGTCGCGCTGCGGGTCGACGACGAACGCGACCTCGCCGTCGTGGGCGAGATAGGTGCGGTCGCCCAGCGACTCGGTCTCGACGACGCGGACGGTCAAGCTGGAGGTGCTGGCGGGCGTGTCTGTGCTCATCAGCCGCTCCTCACTTCTCGACGGGGCGGCCGGACTCGATCCAGGCCGATGTCCCGCCCTGGACGTTGACCGCGTCGTACCCGGCACTGATGAGCTGCTCGGTCACCACACCGCTGCGGTTGCCCGAGGCGCAGACGACGTGCACACGCGAGGAGCGGTCGACCTCGTCGATGCGGTCGTTGACCTGGCCCATCGGGATGTTGCGTGCACCGGGGACGTGACCGTCGGCGTACTCGGACGGCTCGCGAACGTCGATGAAGGTGGCGCCGTTCTCGTGAGCGGTTGCTGCCTCGGTGATGTCGATCTCTTGCATGAGATGTCCCGTCTGTCGTGGGTCGATAACCCCCTGGGGGGTTACTGTCCACCGTAGCGGGTGCTGTCCCCAGGTCAAGTCCTCTGCAGGGGTGAGCCGGGTCGGGGGCAGCCGGCGGGAGGCCGAGCGCTCCTTGTGCGCGGACCGTCACCAAGCACCGGGAAAGCGGGCAGACCCGGCCACGACGAAAAGCGCCACCACGACAGCAAGAGCTGCTGCGAGCAGCAGCTCCCGTCCTAGGTGTCGTGAGGCCGGCACGAGCAGGAGGGCCAGCGCGACGAGCGCTGCGGCGCTGGGTACCGCAAGGACCGGCTCCACCACGCTCGCGGCGACCCCGAGCACCAGTCCAGAGACCGCTGCTCGCCGGAGGACTATCGGACGCTCGCCTCGGGGGAGCCCCACCAACGTCACTGCGCCGTCGGAGGCCAGCTGGTCGGGTGCGAGGACGCGCAGCAGGAGCGTCGAGGAAGCCGCATCAGTGACCACC
>JBAVCA010000262.1:0-2504 GCA_049586475.1 Nocardioides sp. | reverse complement strand
CCTCCTGGCAACCGATGGTCGTGTGATCGCCCGAGCTCGGGGGCTTCCCGCTTCTGACGCCATCTCGGCCGTGCTGCCGCGATCCGAGCAGCACGACCACTACCCTCGGCGCGTGTCGATCTCACTGAAGTACGCAGTCGTCGAGCGGGAGCGTCGCTTTCTCGTCGCACGTCTGCCCGCTGGCGTGCTGGCCACGCGAGAGATCGTGGATCGCTACGTGGTCGGCACGCGGATGCGGCTGCGCGAGGTCCGCCACGACGACGGCACCGTCGTGCGCAAGCTGGGACACAAGGTGCGGCTCTCCGAAGGCCCGGAGAAGATCGCCTGCACCAACTTCTACCTCGATGACGAGGAATGGTCCCTGTTGGCCTCGCTGCCGGCGCGGACGCTCCACAAGAAGCGGCACCTGGTTACTGCTGACGGCTGGTCGATTGCGATCGACGAGCACGATGACGGGACGCTCGTGGCCGAGATCGACGACGGCGACGAGCCCTCCCGCCTGGTCCCGGACTGGCTCGAGGTCATCCGTGAGGTGTCGGACGACGAGACCTGGACCGGCGCGGAGCTCGCCGGTCGGCGACAAGCGAGCCGTGCTTGACCAGGCTCGCGGGCGCCGTCAGGCTCGGGACAGACGCCCGGGGGATCCCGGACCTTGCTCGACCGAGGGAGTACGGCGATGTCGGCTCATCTTCCCGCTGCCGGTGGGTTGCCCTACGTCACTGACGGTGGCCTGGAGACCGACCTGATCTATCACCGCGGCTTCGACCTGGCGGAGTTCGCCGCGTTTCCCCTCATCCAGGACGAGCGCGGACGCGACGCGCTGACCGACTACTACGCCGAGTACGCCGCCATCGCGCGCCAGGCCGAGGTCGGCCTGATCCTGGCTGCGCCTACCTGGAGGGCCAATCCCGACTGGGCCGAGCGGATCGGGTACGACGCGGCTGCAACTGATCGGGTCAACCGGGATGCGATCACCCTCCTGCGGGGTCTGCGCGCGACGTGGCCCGACCTGCGCGACGTGGTCATTTCCGGCGTGATCGGTCCGCGCGGGGACGGGTACGTCGCGGGCGAGCGTCCCAGGGTCGACGAGGCCGCTGACTACCACCGCAAGCAGATCGAGTCCTTCGCAGCGTCCGGAGCAGACCTGGCCGAGGCGATCACCATGACCACCCCTGAAGAAGCGGCGGGGATCGTGACAGCGGCGAACGCAGCCGGCCTGCCCGTCGGCATCCTCTTCACCGTCGAGACCGACGGCACCCTCCCGGACGGGAGCACCGTGGAGGAAGCGATCGGGACGGTCGACCAAGCCGGGGACGCCGCGTACTTCGGGATCAACTGCGCCCATCCGACCCACATCGCCCACGCGCTGTCCAACGCCGACTCCGCGGCGCGAATCGCCGAGCTCCGCCCCAACGCCTCGACCATGACCCATGAGGAGCTCGACGCCATGACCGAGCTCGACGCCGGGGACATCGCCTTCCTGGTGACGAGCCTGGAGTCGTTGCGGGCCGACCTCCCGGGGCTGTCGGTGCTCGGGGGGTGTTGCGGGACCGACGCCCGCCACGTCGCGCGCCTGTGGGGGCAGAGCAGTCGCTAGGCGTCGCGACCCTTGCGCCGGGGGGTCTGATCGAGCCATGGACAGTCCCAGGGGCCGACACGAGACTCCAGGAATGAGCCACCACGAAGGCATCGCAGCGGTGCTGAAGGATTTCTACGCCTCCTTTGCGAGTGGACAGATCTCGGAGTGGGAGGACCACATCGCTGAGGACGCGGTGGCCGTCGGCACCGACGAGCAGGAGTGGGTGGTGGGGAAGGCAGCCATCCTCGAGCTGCTCCGGGCCCAGACCGCCGAGATGAGCGCTGCCGGGATCAGCCTGAGTGCAGGAGACCCGATCGCCGTCGAACACGGCGACCTGGCAGTCATCTCCGATCGGCCCACGATCCACCTGCCGGACGGCTCCTCGCAGGTCCTGCGAGCAACCATGGCGGGCAGCCGCGCCGACGGTGAGATTCTCATCTACCAGATGCACCTCTCGGCGCCCGCCGCGAACACCGACGTCGTCCAGACCGAGCTCACTCTGCCGGCACCCTGAAAATCGAGCACGCCCTACCCGGTGGGCCGCGGGGCCGTGGCCGCACTCCGTGACCGGGCAGGTGTGATCGAGTTGCTCCTCGGGACGGCCGTTGACAGGGTGCTCGCATGACGAATTCGCCGGTCTCGGTACCGAGCCTCCGCGACGGCGACGTCGTTCTCCGCGCGCTGACCGAGCAAGACGTCGAGGGCTGCTACGAGCAGTGTGTCGACCCGCAGTCGGTGCGCTGGACGCACGCCCCGAACCCGTACTCCCGTGAGATGGCGCGCGACTACTGCCTGGTGGTGGTGCCCCGCAAGTGGGCCGAGGATTCCGAGTGGACCTTCGCGGTCGAGCACGAGGGGGTCTACGCCGGCAACATCGCGCTGCGCAACGACGGGCACGGCCGCGCCGAGGTTGCTTACGGCGCCC
>JBAVCA010000261.1:0-7294 GCA_049586475.1 Nocardioides sp. | reverse complement strand
GGGCCGTCTCCCGCTTGGGCGGGCCGTGGTCGGCGCGCAGGGTGGTGGTCGTCGTGGGTCGGACCAGCGGCGCGTTGACCCTGCGTCCCCACCCGGAATGGGGCGGGGTCGATCGGATCGAGGCCGTCGTCGTCGACGGGGCAGGCGTGACCACCGTCGAGCTCGCGCGCCGCGGGCCGGCCGACGTCGTGCTGGCTGCGCTCGCCCGGGCCGCGGTGCCGATGCGGGTCTCGGGCCCCGAGGGCCTGCGGTTGGCCGCGAACGGCGCGGACGTGCCCGCGGCCGACGTGACGGTGTCGCACCGCTACGACCCGGACGCCAAGGTCCCACCCGAGCTGATCATCGGCGCCGCGGCGGGTCCGGACGAGCAGAGTGCGGTGCTCGGACGTGCGCCGACCAGGATCGATCCGCCCCTCCTGGGCCCGATCGACGAGGGGGTCTTCAACCCGACCGGCTTCCCGCGGACCCCGACCGGCCCGCCGCTCGACCTCGATCCGCGCGCACGCCTCTCCACCGAGCTCGTGAGCGAGCTCCGCTCAGCGCCCTCGGTCCGGGTGCAGTGGCCTGCACCGCTCGAGCTGGTGGCCGGGCTGGCGATGACCGGGACGGTCCTGGTCTCGGGCCCGGTGCCAGCGCAGGCACGGGCCGCGCTGGGGGACGCTGTGGCCGACGCCTTGCAGCAGCCGGTGCCCGACGGGGGCGATCCCGATCATGACCTGCGACGCGAGGAGCGGTCGGTACGGCTCCGTCGCGCTGCGCTGATCGCGCACTCCAGCGCCGGGTGGCGTGAGCGGGTGACCGGTGGGAGAGATCGCGTGCCGACTGGGTACGGCTCGGTGAGCATCCTGCTGCCGACCCGGCGACCCGAGCAGCTGGAGTTCGCGCTGGGCCAGGTCGCTCGGCTGCGGCAGCTGCTTCCAGGTGCGGACGTGGAGCTGGTCCTGGCCACGCACGGCTTCGACCCCGACCGGCGCCAGGTCGCCGCCCTGCTCGACGGCGGTACGCACCAGGTGGTGCCGGTCCCCACCGAGGCGATCCTGGGGGAGGTCCTGCGCGCAGCGTGCGACGCTGCATCGGGCGACCTGGTGATGAAGATGGACGACGACGACTGGTACAGCCCCGACATCGTCACCGACCTGCTCCTGGCCCGCCGCTACAGCGGAGCAGACCTGGTGGGGATGCCGGCCGAGATCGTGCGCCTGGAGAGCCGCGACGTGACGCTGCGCCGCAAGGGTCCCAGCGAGAACCACGGATCCTTCGTCGCCGGGGGCACCCTGCTGCTCGACCGGTCGATCCTTCGCGGCCTTGGCGGGTTCCGGCCGTTGCGCCTGCACGAGGACGCCCGGCTGCTGCGGTCGGTCAAGGTCGCGGGCGGCACGATCTACCGCACCCACGGCCTCGGCTACGTGCTGCGTCGCAAGGCCACCGGGCATACCTGGGACCCTGGCGACAACTACTTCCTGCGGTCCGAGACGCTGGTCGCGCAATGGCCGGGGTTCCGGCCCAGCACCCTTCTGGAGGCACCGTGAGCAAGCCGGCCGGTCAGCCGCGTGTACGCCGCAACGAGTGGCAGGTCCTCCACCCGCCTGAGCTCGGCAACTGGGATCCGTCGCTCTCGGTGTCGATGGTGATCCCGGCCTACGACGCAGGTCGGCTGCTGCCCTACGTGCTCGCCGCGCTGGCCGCGCAGAGCTATCCGAGCCACCTCATGGAGGTCGTCGTCGTCGATGACGGGCCCGGGATCCTGGCGCTGCCCGAGGTGCGCCCCGAGCGCACCCGCATCGTGCGCGTCGACCAGGGCTGGGGCCGCGCCAACGCCTGCCACACCGGAGCGCTCGTCGCCGAGGGCGACGTCCTGCACTGGTATGACGCCGACATGCTTGCTGGGCGCCATGAGGTGGAGGCGCAGCTGCGCTGGCACCACACCCTCGACCACGCCGTGGTGCTGGGTGACAAGTGGTTCGTTGATCCTGCCCCCGTGCTCGCGGCCTCGCCCGGGGAGGTCGGCGCCGCCGTCGCCGAGGACCGGGTGGCGGCGTACTTCGCCGACCAGGAGCGGGTCCCGCACACCTGGATCGAGGAGATCTACGACCGCACCGACGACCTGCGGAAGGCCGGATGGTTTGCGCTGCGCACCCACGCCGGGGCCACCGCCTCCGTGCGGCGTGACCTCTACCTGGAGTCCGGGGGCATGGACATCTCGCTAAGGCTCGGTGAGGACATCGCGCTGGGGGCGCGGTTGGGCGAGGTCGGCGCAGTGTTCGTGCCCGAACGGCGGGCGACGAGCTGGCACCTCGGCCCGACCCACGTGATGGACCGTCGCGACCAGGTCAACGCCTACAACGACCCGTTCCACGCTGACCGGTCCCCGATGTTGCACGCCAAGCGTCGCGCCGGTCGCAGCTACACGCGGCCCTACGTCGAGGTGGTGCTGGACACCCGCGGGCTCGAGCCTGAGGACGTGATCGCGAGTGTCGACACCGTGCTCGCCTCTACCGTCCACGACCTGGTCGTCACGCTCCTTGGGGACTGGTCGGTGGTGACGCAGGAGCGGATGGCAGTGCTGGACCACCCGTCGCTTCCCGCGCGGTTGATCGCGGCAACCTATGCGGGGGACCCGCGTGTGCGGCTGCACGAGGCGCTGCTCGCGGAAAGCGCGGACGCGCCCTTCCGGCTGGTGCTGCCCGGTGCTGGCTTCGCCCCGCGGCGTCCGGCTCTGGAGAAGCTGTTGCTACAGGTCGAGCACACCCACGACGGGTTGCGACTGATCCGGCTCGAGGACGGCAGCACGGCTCGGATCGAACGGACCGCGGCGTTCGCCCGAGCTCGGCGGGTAGCGATGGTCGGCGAGGACCTGGACTCGGTCGTCGCGGAGATCGCCGGCGTCGGAGAGGTGGCCGGCACGCGGACCGGTTTCGCACCGAGCGGCGCGGTGCGCCCGCGGAGCTATCCGCGCACCGGTGGGCCGCCGGTGTCGGCCGAGGAGGCCTGGTCCCGCGCGGACAAGGCCCTGGGTCCCCAGTGAGCCCGAAGGGTTGGCGCCCGTGGAAGGCCTCCCGATCGAGCGGCGCGCGGCGTCCGCTGACGAGCCGGACGAGTACCGCGGGCCCGCCGGTCGCGCCGATACCTGAGCGCGCCGAACGTTCGCCGGCGCCGCTCGTCGAATTTCTCGACCGGTCTCCTGACTCCCTGCTGCTCGAGGAAACGGCCGAACCGGGGCGCTACCCCATGGTCGGTTGCGGGCTGCGGGACCTGACCGCGCTGCGGGAGACGAGGGTGCCGAGCGGCATCCACAGTCCGCTGATCGGCGTGCACCTGGCTGACGACCAGGGCGCCCTGGCGCTCGTGCCTCGCCCCGAGTGGCCACCGCTCCTGGCCTTTCGATCCCTCCCGGGAACCGATGGTCGCTGGACGGTGATCCGCTTCGCCCGTCCGATCGACGTGGCTGCGCTGCTCCACGAGCTCGGCCTGCAGTCGGTCTGGCCAGACCTGACCGGCGACCGTGGACTGCTGGTCCTGGACCACCTCGACGAGCCGAGCGAGACGCTCCCCCCTGATGTCGTGGTCGGCACCGACACCTGGCCGGATTCCGACGTCCCGCGGCGCACGCCGCTCTTCCTCCGCGATCCTTCCGGACCCCTGCGTCTGGGGCCGGTCGACGAGCGGGTGCTCAACCCGATCGGCTTCCTCGCGGTGGCACCGGACCCGGTGGTCCACCTGGCCGACCTCGACCTGCGCGACGGCGTGACGGCGCGGCTCGTGCGCGATCTCCGGACGGCGGCCGGGGTGCGCGTCCAGTCCTGGGACGACCAGGTCGCCCACGTGGTCGCCGCCCTCGGGGTCGCCGGCGTCCCCGTCGTGTCGGAGGGGGCACCCGCGGAGCTGCTCGGCAAGACCGTCGCGGCTGCGATCAACGCGCCCGTGGACCTGGCGAACGCCACCGCTCGTGAAGAGCACAGCATCGTCCTGCGGCGTGCGGCCCTCGACACCTTCGCCTCGGCCGCCTGGCGGGCCGAGGTGGGTGCGCGGGCTGGCGTGCCCGTGGCCGGACAACCCTCGGTGAGCGTCGTTCTCGCGACCAGACGCTCGGACATGGTGGAGTTCGCGGTCGCCCAGGTCGCGCGGCAACGCGGCATCGAGTCACTGGAGCTGATCTTCGCGGCCCACGGGTTCGACCCAGGTCTGGCGAGGGTGCAGGACCTGGCCGGTCCGGGCGTGCGGGTTCAGGTGCTGACGCACGACGACGACGCGATGTTCGGCGACGTGCTGAACACCGCGGCCCACGCCGCCGGCGGAGACGTCGTGCTGAAGATGGACGACGACGACTGGTACGCGCCCGAAGCGATCGCCGACCTCCTGCGGGCCCGGTCCTACAGCGGTGCCGAGCTGGTCGGCATGCCGCCGGAGATCCACTACTTGACCGAGCAGGACCTCACCGTGCGGCGCGGTCACCCCAGCGAGCTCTACCGACGGTCCGTCGCCGGGGGCACCATGCTGGTGGATGCCTCGGTCCTGCGTGAGGTGGGTGGGTTCCGTTCGGTGCGGAAGTTCGTCGATGCCCAGCTGCTCGACGACGTCGTGTCGGCAGGAGGCGCGATCTATCGCACTCACGGACTCGGCTACGTCCTGCGTCGCAACCCCACCGGCCACACCTGGCAGGTCGACCTGGAGTTCTTGCTGGACCCGAAGCGCACCCTTGCCACGCACCCGGGCTTCCACCCCAGCCGCCTGCTGGAGCTGACCTGAGAGAGGTGGCCCGAACCATCGTGGTCGTCGAGAGCAGCAGCACGTTACCCTCCAGCGTGCCCACCTTCGCGTCCCGTCTGGCCAACCGCGCGCGCGCCCTCGGCACGGGTCGACCGCAGCGGCGCGAGCCCCAGCAGCCGCCCACCGAGGCCCAGCTGAGGAGAGAGCGCCTGCGCGGGATGTCCCTGACCGAGCTCGCGCTGGAGTTCGGGACCGACAAGGCCGGGGACCACCACTACACCCAGCACTACGAACGCCACCTGCAGCACCTGCGACGCGAGAAGTTCACCCTGCTGGAGATCGGGATCGGCGGCTACAAGCACGAGCGCAAGGGCGGCGAGTCGCTGCGGATGTGGAAGTGGTTCTTCCCCCGGGCGCAGATCGTCGGGCTCGACCTGGAGGACAAGACCTGGGTCGAGGCTCCTCGGATCAAGGTCTACGTCGGGAGCCAGGACGACGAGCAGGTGCTGCAGCGGATCGTCGACGAGCAGGGCCCGATCAAGGTCGTCATCGACGACGGCAGTCACCGTCCCGAGCACATCCGCGAGACCTTTCGGATCCTCTTCCCGCTGCTCGACGACAATGGGATCTACGTCATCGAGGACACGCAGACGTCGTACTGGCCGGAGTTCGGTGGCGCAGAGGACCGACTGGCTCCCGGCACCACGATGGAGCTGGTCAAGGACCTCACCGACGGCCTCAACTTCGAGGAGTACGTCGTGCCGGACTACGAGCCGACCTACACCGACCTACACGTGACCAGCGTGACCTGTTACCACAACCTCGTGGTCATCACCAAGGGCGACAACCGGGAGGGCACCAACAAGCACTGGGTGCTCAAGAAGCGGTACGGCGGTCAGCGGAACCCGGTCACTCCGCCTCCCGCGTAGGACCTGCGGTCCGGCGAGGGGGTCCCGGTCGACCCGGGTACCTCGGCTAACGTGGAGGCCCTCCCCCAGCCGCTCCCAGCCGCTCCCAGCCGCGCTGCCACCCGCGAAAGGTCGTTCATGGCCCCGGCCGTCGTCTACCTGCACATCGGCTCTCCGAAGACCGGCACGACCTATCTTCAAGGCACCCTGTGGGCCAACCAGGACGCCCTTGCCGACGACGGAGTCCTGCTGGGCCGCTCGCGGGCGGCGAACAACCAGGCGATCGGGGACCTGCTCAAGTGGAAACCGGCCCACGCAGACCTCCCCAGGACCTGGCAGCGGCTGTGCGCCCACGCGGCCGCTTGGGACGGGCCATCACTGGTGCTGTCCCAGGAGCACCTGCACAAGACCACGGAGGAGCAGTTCCAGGCGCTCGTCGACTCCTTCCCCGGAGCACGTTTCGAGGTCGTGCTCACTGCTCGTGACCTGGCGCGCTCGGTGCCGGCGCAGTGGCAGAGCTCGGTGCGCCAGCGCTACACCTGGACGCTCGGCGCGTATGCCGATGCCATCGCCGCCACTCCGCCCGACCAGAGCCCGGGGAAGGGTCCGGCCCACCACTTCTGGCGGCGCCAGGACTCGGCTGCGATCCTGCGCCGCTTCGTCGAGCGACTCTCCGTCGAGCAGGTACGCGTGGTCACCGTGCCGGCGTCCGGCGGGGACCCCGACGAGCTGTGGCGCAGGTTCAGCCAGGCGTGCAACCTGGGCTCGTCCACGCAGCCGGGGCCGGTCAGCCATGAGTCCTTGGGTGCGGCGTCCGCCGAGGTGATGCGCCGGCTCAACGCTATGTCGGTTGTTGCGGGCCTGCCGCTTGCCGACTACAAGCGGACGGTCAACCACGCGTTGTCGCGCCACACACTCGCCTCGCGCCGCGGCGAGGAGCCGGGCCTGGTGCTGCCCGAGCGGCACGTCGCCTGGGCCGAGCGAGAAGCCGAGCGGATGATCGACGGCGTGTCAGCCACAGGGGTCGAGGTGGTCGGTGACCTGGCCGACCTGCGACCACGGCCGTCGTCGAAGCCGTACGTCGACCCCGACCTGCTCCCGACCGAGGAGCTCTTGGAGGCGGCCCTGGCCGGCCTCGCCGGGATGACGCAGCGTCACGCCGAGGCCCGGGCGCAGCACAAGAAGTCGACGGTCGACGAAGCAGAGCCCGCGTCCCGGTCAGCGGCCGGGGGAGCCGATCGAGCTGGTGAGCCGGCACCTGGACAGATGGCTGATGAGCGTCCGGTCGGGCTTGGCCGGGTGCTGCGTCGATCTCCCCGCCGCTGACGGTTGCTCACGTGAGCGCCCGGGCGAGCCGTTCGACGATCTCGGTGAGTCGGGCGGTGCTGGTGGCAATGTTCAGGCGCACGTGCCCGGGCAGTCCCGGGTGGTAGTCGTGCCCCGCGGCGACCTGCACCCGTTGCCGCTCCAGCGCCAGCGCGGCCGGATCGGTGTGGCCGTAGGCGCGCAGGTCGATCCAGGCGAGGTAGGTCGCCTCGAGCGGTCGCATCCGAGCGCGGGGAAGGTGCGCGGCCAGCAGGTCACCGAGCAGGTCCCGCTGGGCTGAGAGTCGCTCGACGAGGGCGGCGAGCCAGGCGTCGCACTCGGTGTAGGCAGCGATCGATGCCTCGGCCCCGAGC
>JBAVCA010000260.1:0-2238 GCA_049586475.1 Nocardioides sp. | reverse complement strand
CCCCACGGAAGGTCGCATCCGGGCCGGGTCTGCTCGACCCGGCGCGCCGCACGCTGGTAGGCGGCTTTCGCAACCGTCGGCAGCCCGTAACGGGTGACCGTGCTGATCTCCGCCAGCTCCTTGCCCGTCGGTGTCACCGACCGGCTCGCGAGCTGGTCGGCGGCTGGCACGCTCGCCAGCACTGGGATGGGTCGGTCGGGCGGTGAGACCGCCATCCTCGACGACTCGGCGCCGGCCTCCGGCTCCACGCTTGCCGACGACTGGGTCATCACCGCGCTCGCCGCGAGCACGGCGACGAGCACACCGACGACGCCTGACGAGGCGCGCACCACGCGTGCACCACGCAGATCCGGAAGCTTCACTGGCGGTGCTCCTACTGCGTGACCCGGTAGGCGTCGAAGACCCCGGGCACCGAGCGGACCGCCTTGAGCACGGTGTCGAGGTGCTTGGCCTCGGCCATCTCGAAGGTGAACCGGGTCTTGGCGACGCGGTCGCGGCTCGTGGACAGGTTCGCGCTGAGGATGTTCACGTGGGCGTCCGAGAGCACCATCGTGATGTCGGAGAGAAGCCGCGCTCGGTCGAGTGCCTCGACCTGGATGTTGACCAGGAACGTCGAGGAGCCGGTCGGCGCCCACTCGACGCCCAGGACCTTCTCGGGCTGCAGCTGGAGGTTGGTGGCATTGACGCAGTCGGTGCGGTGCACCGACACTCCTCCGCCCTTGGTGACGAACCCGAGGATGTCGTCGGGCGGAACCGGGGTGCAGCACTTGGCCAGCTTGACCCACACGTCCGGGGCGCCCTTGACGATCACGCCGGAGTCACCGCCCCCGCTGCTCAGCCCCGTGCGCCCGCGGCGGCCGGTGATCGTCACGGCCTCGGCCAGGTCCTCCTGGACCCCGGCTTCGCCACCGAGCAGCTCGATCACCTTGCGCACGACGGTCTGGGCGCCCAGATGACCCTCACCGACGGCGGCGTACACCCCGGTCACGTCGGGCAGGTTGAGGTGCGCCGCCACCAGGCTCAGCGACTCGTGGGTGAGCAGCCGCTTGATCGGCAAGCCCTCCTTGCGCATCAGCTTGGCGATCTGGTCCTTGCCGCGGTCGATGGCCTCCTCGCGGCGCTCCTTGGTGAACCACTGGCGGATCTTGGACTTGGCGCGCGGCGACTTCACGAACTGCAACCAGTCGTGCGACGGGGCGGCAGTGGGTGACTTGGAGGTGAAGACTTCCACGACGTCACCGTTGTCGAGGGTCGACTCCAACGGCACGAGGCGCCCGTTGACCCGTGCCCCGATGGTGTGGTGCCCGACCTCGGTGTGCACGGCGTAGGCGAAGTCGACCGGGGTCGAGCCCGATGGCAGCGCCATCACGTCGCCGCGCGGAGTGAACACGTAGGTCTCGGAGCGATTGATCTCGAAGCGCAGCGACTCCAGGAACTCGCCTGGATCCTCCATCTCGCTCTGCCAGTCGAGCAGCTGGCGCACCCACGACATGTCCCCGGAAGCACCGGGTCCGCCCAGGTCGGCACGCTTCTCGGTGTCGCGACCCTCGCGGCTCTCTTCCTTGTACTTCCAGTGCGCAGCGACGCCGTACTCGGCACGACGGTGCATGCCAAAGGTGCGGATCTGCATCTCCACCGGCTTGCCCGCCGGACCGATCACGGTCGTGTGCAGTGACTGGTACATGTTGAACTTCGGCATCGCGACGTAGTCCTTGAACCGTCCGAGGACAGGGTTCCAGCGCGAGTGCAGGACCCCCAGCACCGAGTAGCACTCGCGATCCTCGTCGACCAGGATCCGGATGCCGACCAGGTCGTAGATGTCGGAGAAGTCGCGGCCTCCGACGATCATCTTCTGGTAGATCGAGTAGTAGTGCTTGGGTCGCCCGGTGACGGTCGCCTTGACCTTGGACTCGCGAAGGTCGTTCTCGACCTGGCTGATCACCTCGGCAAGGAACTGGTCGCGCGACGGTGCACGCTCGGCCACCATCCGGACGATCTCGTCGTAGATCTTGGGGTGCAGGGTCGCGAAGGCGAGGTCCTCCAGCTCCCACTTGATGGTGTTCATGCCCAGGCGGTGGGCCAACGGCGCGTAGATGTCGAGCGTCTCGCGCGCGGTGCGCTCCTGCGACTCGCGCTTGACGTAGCGCAGGGTGCGCATGTTGTGCAGCCGGTCGGCGAGCTTGATGACCAGCACCCGGATGTCGCGCGACATCGCGACGATCATCTTGCGGATCGTCT
>JBAVCA010000259.1:0-1560 GCA_049586475.1 Nocardioides sp. | reverse complement strand
TACAACGACGGCGCCTGCATGCCGACCCGGGAAGCGACGTCGCGCAAGGTCAGCGACGCGAGGCCAGATGCCCTCGCGACGGCCCAGGCGGACTCGAGGATCTCGAGCCGCGTCGACTCACGACGTTCGGCTACCCGATCACGCTTAGGAATATCTAACATGATTAGGAGAATCCTCGTGGCACCATCGTTTGTCAAGGACGAAGTTCACGACAGCGCGGGGGCCTGGGTAAAACGTCGCGGGTTCCCGCTAGCGGCCTCGAGAAATCTCGGGCCCACCTGTCGTATCGGCCGGCGCCTGTTCGTGGTGAGGTGGAAGGGGCGTCCACTCGGGTCGCCGCCTCGCCCTACCGGAGGAGAACCTCATGTCGCAGTACTTCCTGGCCGTCCACCACGATCCCGCCGACCACGCTCGGATGGCTGGCCTGACCGCCGATGAGCTCCAGGCGATCTACACCGGCGTCGAGAAGTTCAACGAGGAGCTCAGGACCGAGGGCGCATGGGTCTTCGCCGGTGGGCTCCAGCCGATCGAGGTCAGCACCGTCGTCGACAACACCGGCGCACAGCCGATCCTGACCGACGGTCCCTACGCGGAGTCGAAGGAGTACCTCGGTGGGTTCTGGGTCATCGAGGCTGCCGACCTCGACGCCGCCCTGCTCTGGGCGAAGAAGGGGTCGAAGGCCTGTGACGGCAAGGTCGAGGTCCGCCCGTTCCAGGACGAGTTCGACGCCTGAGCTGGCCATGGAGCCGATCGATCGAGTCTTCCGCGAGGAGCACGGCCGCATCGTGGCCACTCTGGTGCGGCGTTTCGGCGACCTCGACCTTGCTGAGGACGCCGCTGCGGAGGCCCTGGTCGTGGCGCTCGAGCGATGGCCCGCCGACGGGCTCCCGCGAAACCCGGGCGGCTGGCTGACCACGACGGCTGTCCGCAAGGCGCTCGACCGGCTCCGTCGTGAGAAGCGTCGCGACGACAAGCACCAGGAGGCGCAGATGATCCTCGATCCGGAGCCGGCCGAGGCGACGGGCCCGATCGAGGACGACCGGCTCCGCCTGATGTTCACCTGCTGTCACCCGGCACTGGCCCCCGAGGCACAGGTCGCACTGACCCTGCGACTGCTAGGGGGCCTGACGGTCGCGGAGATCGCTCGGGCCTTCCTCCTGCCGGAGGCCACCGTGGCCCAGCGGATCACCCGGGCCAAGAAGAAGATCGCCGGAGCGCGGATCCCCTACCGGGTTCCGGAGAGCGCCGACCTGCCGGAGCGGGTCGATGCGGTGCTGGCGGTGATCTACCTCGTGTTCAACGAGGGCTACCTCGCCTCTTCCGGGGTCGAGCCGATCCGCGAGGAGCTGAGCGCTGAAGCGATCCGCCTGGCCCGGATCCTGCATGAGCTGGCTCCCGACAGCGCCGAGGCGACGGGGTTGCTCGCGCTGATGTTGCTCACCGATGCCCGGCGTACGACGCGCGTCGCCGGCGGCGAGCTGGTCACGCTCGCCGAGCAGGACCGCGCCGGGTGGGACCGCGCCCTCATCGCCGAGGGGCACGCTCTGGTGCGGCGGTGCT
>JBAVCA010000258.1:0-5017 GCA_049586475.1 Nocardioides sp. | reverse complement strand
GCGATGAAGTCCGCCGAGCGCCCGAAGATGATCGGCGCGTCGTTGTCGAGGGTGGCGACGTGATAGCTGTCTGGGAGCTCCACCTCGGAGATGTCGGTGCTCGTGACCCCGCCGACGATGAGAGGTTGCGAGAGCCCGTCGACCACGTGGTCCTCGGGCGAGCGGAAGTAGAGCAACGGCGAGGTGACTCGGGGCAGGTCAGCGATGAGCGCGGGCCAGGCCTGCATGAAGGAGTGGATGGCCTTGAGGGGCGTGCGGTCGTAGGCGCCCTCATGGACTCCTGGCTTCTTGATGTCGTTCGCGATCGCAGGGAACGACGGCACGAGGTGTTTGAGCAGCGGCAGGAGCTTGACGTCGAGGCGCTTGGTGGCTACCGCTGGGTTGACCACCATCACCCCGGCGACCCGGTCAGGATGGTCCGCTGCGACCCGGAGCGCCAGGGACCCACCCATGGACAGGCCGCCGACCACGACCGCGTCGTGGTCGAGGCAGAGCTGGTCGAAGACCCGGGCGATCTCGCCGTAGAAGTCGTCGAACCGGTGCTGGTTGAGGTCCTTCCAGGTCGTGCCGTGGCCCGGCAGTCTCGGCACGGCGACGCCGTACCCGAGGGCTGCCAGGTGCTCGCCCCAGGGCTTCATCGACACCGGCGAGCCGGTGAATCCGTGGCTGAGGAGCACGCCGACGCGGCGGCCTCCGGTGAGCTCAGGTCGGGCGACATAGGCGAGGGCGTCGTGCGCCGCATCGGGCAGGTCGGACGTCATGGGGTGATCATGCCGCACGAGGTAGGGGCCGACGCCGCGAGGCACTAGTGTTGGCAGCGTCGGGTTGGGCTGGTCGTTTGGATGTCTCGGGGAAGGGTGAGGCGGGTTGTTCTACTGGTTTCTGAAGTTCTTCGCCCTCGGGCCGCTGCTCAAGATCGTCTTCCGTCCCCAGACCGAGGGCGCGGAGCACGTGCCCGACGGCCCCGCCATCCTGGCGAGCAACCACCTCTCCTACGCCGACTGGCTCTTTGTCCCGCTCACCCTGCCGCGCCGGGTGACCTTCGTGGCGAAGGCGGAGTACTTCACCACGCCGGGCGTCAAGGGCTGGTTGCAGAAGCAATTCTTCGCCGGCTCCGGCCAGGTGCCCATCGACCGGTCCGGCGCCACCGCCGCGGCAGGAGCCCTGTTGTCGGCCAAGCGTGTGCTCGCGGCCGGCGGTCTCTTCGGCATCTACCCCGAGGGCACCAGGTCGCACGACGGACGCCTGTACCGCGGCAAGACCGGAGTGGCTCGGCTGGCACTCGAGACTGGCGTCCCGGTGGTCCCGACCGCGGTCGTCGGCACCGACGTGGTGGCCCCACCCGGCAAGACCTTCGGGTCGTTCACCCGGCCGATCGTCCGTTTCGGTCGCCCCCTGGACTTCTCCCGCTACGAAGGCATGGAGAACGACCGCTACATCCTGCGGTCGATCACCGACGAGATCATGTACGAGATCATGCGCCTCTCCGGACAGGAGTACGTCGACATGTACGCCACCCAGGCCAAGGAGGAGTCCAAGCGGCTCGAGGCCAAGGGGAAGGCCGCCCAGGCCAGCACGGGTGCCGGCGACAACGACGAGCCGGGCGAGCAGAAGAAAGCGTCCTGAGGCTCGTGGGCGCTCGCGCCGGCCGCCAGGCAGCCGCCCCCGGCCGCTCGGCAGGTCGCGTACGATCAGCTCGCGCCGCCCTCGCGGTGGAGGACCAGCTTTTCGGCGCTCTTGCGGTGCTCCGGATGGTGGTGCTGGCCTACGCAGTGATCGGCAACCTCGCGCGGGGCGTCGGCGACTTCGATCGACCGGCCGGCGGCTACGCGATGCTCGTGGTGATGATCGCCTGGACCGTCTTCGCCACCTGGGCCTACGGCGACGCGGTGCGCCGCGGCCCTGCTCTGCTCGTCGCCGACTTGGGGATCGCCCTGGCCCTGCTGCTCGCCACGCCACTGGTCAAGGCGTCCGACTTCGATGCGAGCGTGCCGGGTTTCTGGGTGATGTCGGCGCTGCTGGCCTGGGCGGTGCGCTACCGCTGGGTCGGCGGATTCCTGGCCGGACTGCTTCTCGGGGGGGTCGACCTCGCGGTGCGAGCAGCGCCTGACGCGACCGACATCGGCAACCTGTTCCTGCTGCTGGTCGGTGGTCCGATCGTGGGCCTCATGTGCGGTTCGTTGCAACAGATGGCGTCCGAGCGCGATCTCGCCGAGCGCGCAGCGGCGGCTGCTGCGGAGCGGGCCCGGCTTGCGCGGGTGGTGCACGACGGTGTGCTGCAGGTGCTCGCACTGGTGCAGCGCCGCGGCCACGAGCTCGGGGCAGACGGCACCGAGCTCGCCCGTCTCGCCGGCGAGCAGGAGTCGGCCCTGCGGAGCCTCATCCGGGTCCAGGACGGCGTACGGTCCGACGGAGACGTGTCGACACTGGACGTCGCCGACCAGCTCGGTCGGCTCGGGCTGAGGCCCGGGGTGGACGTCGCTGTGCCCGGCGGTGCGGTCGATCTGCCCGCTGAGGTGGCCGCGGAGCTGGTGGCCGTCGTGGGCGCCTGCCTCGACAACATCACCCGACATGTGGGGGAGGGTGCCTCGGCCTGGGTGTTGCTCGAAGCCTTCGACGACCGGGTGGAGGTGTCGGTGCGCGACGAGGGCCCGGGCATCGGCGCGGGCCGGCTCGAAGCGGCTGTGGCGGAGGGGCGCATGGGCGTCAGCGAGTCGATCCGTGGACGCATCGCAGACCTGGGCGGCGAGGCGCGGCTCGCAACGGGGCCCTTCGGCACCGAGTGGGAGCTGGTGGTGCCGCGATGACGATCCACTCCACGCATCCTTTCGCCGATCCCGACCAGGACCCGGCGCGTCGGTTCCGCGGACGGCTCGGCGGCGCGGTGTCGTTGTGGACCGCTGGCGAGGAGCGCAGCCAGGCAGGGTTGACCGTTTCCTCGCTGATGCTGGCCGGCGGTGAACCCGCTCGGCTGCTGGCTCTCATCGACCCGGACTCCGACCTGGCTGATGTCCTCGCGCGGACCGGTCGCGCGGTGGTCTCCCTGCTGTCGTGGTCGCACCGTGATCTCGCTGAGGCATTTGCCGGTCGGACACCCGCACCCGGAGGTCCGTTTCGGATGGCAGACTTCGAGCCCACGGCGTACGGTCCCGCCCTCGTGGGTGCCACGAGTCGTGCGCTGGTGGAGGTAGAGGCGAGCATCGAGGTGGGCTGGTCGCTCCTGCTGACCTGCAAGATCGCCGACCTTGTCGTCGCCGAGGACGACTCGCCCCTGCTGCACCGACGGGGGCGCTACTCGACCCCGTCGCCGGAGACGACCTAGAGGACCGCCTCGCCGTACATCTCGCCCAGGGGGTCGGCGATGATCTCCAGCCGAGCACCATCGGGGTCTCGGAAGTACGCCGAGACCTCGGAGTGGATGACGTAGTCGATGCCGGCGGCATCCAGGTTGGCGACCAGGTGTTGCCACCGCGCCGGCTCGACGGAGATCGCGACGTGGTGGAGGCCACCGATGACCTCCTGTGACGGTCCCAGGTCGAGCCCGGGAAAGTCGAAGAACGCGATGGTGTTGCCATCGCCGATGTCGAAGAAGAAGTGGGTGGAACCGGGGTAGTCGCGGTTGTCCATGAGGTCGGTCAACGGAAATTCCAGCACACCCTGGTAGAAGCGGATCGTTTGCTCGACGTCGCTGCTGATCAGAGCCGTGTGGTGGGTACCGCGACCGGCGGAGGCAGGCCGCTCACCGCTCGGCAGCAGGTAGGTCGCCGCCAGCTGCACGCGCCGGGCCTGCAGGGACTCGATCTCGGACTCGGTCGGTTCGCTCACGGAGGTCTCCTCGGTTGCTGTCGGGCGGCACGGACTCAGGACACGATCGTGGCACGCGCCTCACACCTGACATCACCACGACACCCGTCGCCGGCCCCTGCGCGAAGTACCTCCGCGCCGTAGGGTCGGGCAGGTGAGCGACCAGCAGATCCGCGTGATGATCGTCGATGATCATCCGATGTGGCGCGACGCGGTCGAACGCGACCTCCAGGCCGCTGGTCTCGACGTCGTCGCGGTGGCGGCCGACGGGTATCAGGCCCTGGCTCGCTTTCCCGCGGCGCGGCCGCAGGTCGTCGTGCTCGATCTCCAGATCCCCGGACCCGACGGGGTCGAGGTCACCGCATCGGTGCTGCGTACCGACCCCTCGGCACGGGTGCTGATCCTCTCGGCCTCCGGTGAGCAGGACGACGTACTCGAGGCGGTCAAGGCTGGTGCCACCGGCTACCTGGTGAAGTCCGCCTCTCGGGAGGAGCTGCTCGACGCCGTGCACCGTGTGGCTCGAGGCGACTCGGTCTTCACCCCGGGCCTGGCCGGACTGGTGCTCGGCGAGTTCCGGCGGCTCTCCGCCCCAGGCTCGACTCCGGGCTCTGACCCCCTCCACCCCGAGCTGACCGAGCGGGAGACCGAGATCCTGAAGATGGTGGCCAAGGGCTTGTCGTACAAGCAGATTGCCGAGCGGCTGGTCCTCTCGCACCGCACGGTGCAGAACCACGTGCAGAACACCCTGCGCAAGCTCCAGATGCACAACCGCGTCGAGCTGACCCGCTACGCGATCGAGCAGGGTCTGGACGAGGACGACTGACGTGGACCCCGTGCCCGGGCTCCTCGAGATCGCCGACGACCTCTACGCCAGGCCGCTGAACGACTTCACTCCCGCCCGCGATGCCCGCGCCAAGGAGCTGAAGGCCGCCGGCGAGACCGAGCTCGCCCAGGCGGTGAGAGCATTGCGGAAGCCGTCGCTGGCCGCCTGGGCGGTCGGGCTCTTCGTGCGCCGAGCGACCGAGCAGGTCGAGCAGGTGCTCAGCACCGGAGCGGCGCTGCGCGAGGCACAAGCGGAGATGTCGGGTGAGGACCTCCGGTCGTTGACGCGGCAGCGACGTCAGCTCACCGCGGTGATCGCCCAGCAGGTGAGGTCACTGGCGGCCGACGAGGGGGTGCGGCTGACCCGGGCCGTTGCCGACCAGGTCGAGGC
>JBAVCA010000257.1:0-8177 GCA_049586475.1 Nocardioides sp. | reverse complement strand
CGCGAGCGCGGCGGGCAGCTCGGCGAAGGCGACAGCCCGCACGCCGTACTCCGTGGCCAGGCGGGCCGCTCGGTCGGCGGTGCGGTTGACCACGCAGACCTGGGTCGCACCCAGTCGGGTGACCGTCGCGGTGGCCAGCCCGGCCATCGCACCTGCGCCGACGATGACGACGCGGTTGGCGGCGACCGGTCCGGTCGTCGACTCCGACTGCTCGAGCGCGGCGGAGACCAGCGACGGGGCGACCTGGTCGATCCCGGTCTCGGCCCGCGAGCGCTTGCCGACGCGCAGGGCCTGCTGGAAGAGGACGTTGAGCGCCGGTCCGACCGAGCCGACCTCCTGGCCGATGCGCAGGGCCTCGCGGGTCTGTCCGAGGATCTGGCCCTCGCCGACCGCCATCGAGTCGAGTCCGGCAGCGACCTGGAACAGGTGGGCCACGGCGCCGTCGTCGTAGTGGACGTAGAGGTGGGGCAGCATCATCTCGGCGGTCTCGCCGGCGCGCTCCACCAGGAGACGGGAGAGGTCCTCGACGCTGCCGTGGAACCGGTCGACCTCGGCGTAGATCTCGACCCGGTTGCAGGTGGAGATGACTGTTGCCTCGGCGACGTGCGCGCAGCTCACGGCGTCGTGGACGAGCTTGTGCACGCCGTCACTGTCGAGCGCCACGCGTTCGAGGAGCTCGACGGGGGCGGAGTTGTGGGAGATGCCCACGACCAGGACGCTCACAGCTGGGCCTTCCTCTGCTCGTGGTAGGCAAGGATCTGCAGCTCGATGGAGAGGTCCACCTTGCGCACGTCGACGCCCGGCGGCACCGCGATGACGGTGGGGGCGAAGTTCAAGATGCTGGTGATGCCGCAAGCGACCATCCGGTCTGCCACGTCCTGGGCGGCGGCCGGCGGCGTGGCGATGACCCCGATCGCAACGCCCCGCTCGGCCACGAGCTCCTCGAGGTCGTCGAAGGCGCGCACCTGCACCCCCGCGACCTGCTCGCCGTGGCGGGACTCGTCGGCGTCCAGCAGCGCCACGACATGGAAGCCGCGGCTGCGGAAGCCGGAGTAGTTGGCCAGTGCGTGGCCAAGGTTGCCGATCCCGACGATGACCACGGCCCAGTCCTGCGTCACTCCGATCTCACGAGCGATCTGGTAGCGCAGGTAGTCGACGTCGTAGCCGACCCCCCGGGTGCCGTAGGAGCCGAGGTAGGAGAGATCCTTGCGCAGCTTGGCGCTGTTGACGCCCGCGGCAGCGGCGAGGTCCTCGCTCGAGCAGGTGCGGGTCGAGGCCTCGGCCAGCGTGTTCAGGGCACGCAGGTAGACGGGAAGGCGGGCGACGGTCGCCTCGGGGATGTCCCGGGCCGTCTCGCTCGTAGTCCGTGCGCTCACTGCTCTGCCTTCTAGTCGGTTCCCCCGGTTCGGGTGACTGCTGGGGCTCCGGCCAGATCACTGTAGGAGTTTGTGAACGCGGGAACAAAACGAGCGCATCGATCGCCTAGCACACGTGACGCGGGACACACCCAGGTGGGGTTGTCCTCCGGGTCGCGGTGATCAGCCGCTGAGCGCTGCGCGTAGCCGGAGCGGGTCCACGCGCCAGAAGTCGTGCTGGCGACCGTCGACGAACGTCACGGGCACCTCGTCGCTGAACCGGGCTCTCAGCGCGGGATCATCGTCGATCATCACCGTGACGTAGGACTCCCCCAGCTCGGCGCAGAGCTCGGCGATGACTTGCTCGGCCTGCTCGCACAGGTGACAGCCGGGCCGCGAGTAGAGGGTGACGCGCGGCCCGCGCGACACCTGGGGCGAGGTCGACGAGCTCACTCGAGCAGCCCGAGCGCGCGGCGACGCTCGATGCCGCGCAAGCGTCCCTTCTGGACCTTGCCGGTCACCGTGTGCGGCAGCTGGTCGACCATCTCGATCCGGGTAGGCACCTTGAACCGGGCAAGGCGGCCGGCGCAGTGCTCGCGGACTTGCTGCTCCACGACGACCTGCTCGAGGCCGGGCGCCACCACGTAGGCCACGACCTGCTCCCCGGTCTGCCCGTCCTCGGCTCCGATCACGGCCACCGCACGGACGCCCTCGACCTCGGCGATCACGTCCTCGACCTCGAGGGGATAGACGTTGAACCCGGAGACGATGATGAGCTCCTTGACCCTGTCGACCAGGAACACGTCGCCCTGCTTGTCCAGGAAAGCGACGTCCCCGGTCGACCACCAGCCATCGACGTCCGGCCCGTCGGCCCCGTCGGGCCAGTAGCCGCTGAAGAGGTTGGCACCTCGGATCTGGATCTCACCAGGATCGTCGCCAACGACCACCGAGCCGGTGTCGTCGACCAGTCGCAGGTCGATGCCGTCGAGCGCCGAACCGACCGAGCCGCGCCGGGGCGCCTCTCCCGAGCGCAGGGTGCTGGTGACCACGGGGGCGGCTTCGGTGACGCCGTAACCCTGGTGGACCGGCACACCGGTGCGCTCGGTGAACGCCAGCACGACGTCGGCGGGCAAGGGCGCCGAGCCCGACAGGATCAGCCGCACCGGTCCGAGCCGGCCAGCCAGGTCGACGTCCCTCCAGTGGGCGAAGACGGGCGGCGCCACCGGCACCACGCTGCACGCCTCGTCGTCGATCAGGTCGAGCGTCCCCTGGGGGTCGAAGCGGTCGGTGAGCACGAGCTTCGCGCGCTGCTGGATGACGCACCCCAGCACGGCGTTGAGCCCGTAGACGTGGAAGAGCGGCAGGACGCCCAGCACGACGTCGTCGCCGTGGATCATCGGCGGATGGACGTTCGCCACCTGAGCGATGTTGGCCGCCAGAGCCCGGTGGCTGAGCATCGCTGCGCGGGGCAGCCCCGAGGTGCCGCTGGTGTAGAGCAGGACTGCCAGCCGCTCGGGGTCGGTCAGCCCTGGCATCGGCCGGGCCGGCTCGGCTCGCAGCTGGTCGTAGGACCGCTCCGCCCCGAGCACCGCTGCGGCGATGACCACGACGCGCACCCGGTCCGCGGTCGGGGCGGAGTCTGCGACGAGCTGGGCCGCGGCCTGCCTGACCGCGGTGATCGCCTCGGCGTCGACGATGACCATCCGGGCTCCACAGTCGGTCAGCAGGCGCGCGAGCTCGTACGAGGTGGCGCGCGGGTTGACCGGGACGGCGATGCCTTGAGCACGCAGCACCCCGAGATAGCTCGTGACGAACTCGATGCGGTTGCTCGATGCGAGCATCACCCGATGACCGGCCAGGACCCCCGAGTCGCCCAGGCCGGTGGCCACTCGGCTGACCTCGTCGTCCAGCTGAGCCCACGTCACGCTGCGCCCGCCGGCCTCGACGATGGCCAGCTTGTCGGGATTTTCCTGGGCGGCCCGGGTGAGCAACGAAGCCAGGTCCAGCGGCGAGTCGGTCGTAGCCAGCCGGTGCGGACCGTCGAGCAGGTCGGGGAGATCCGCGGAGTCGGCTGAGGGCATGACGGGCAGTCTACGATCCGACCACCGGTCAGCGGGCCGTGCAGCCCGAGACTGCGGCCGCACCGGCTCGACGAGCTACGACCAGCACCAGATTGGCTACTACTGTGACGCCCATGCCCTCCGCCGATCGATCTCGACGGCTCAACCTCCAGCAGCGCTCCGCCCTGGCCGGTGAGGCTGCAGCGGCAGCCGCCGAGGTCGAGGTCGCGCTCAACCACCCCTTCGACCCCGCCGCAGCGGCCTTCTTCGACGTCGACAACACAGTCATGCAGGGCGCCAGCATCTTCCACCTCGCCCGCGGGCTGCATCGACGCAAGTTCTTCACCACCCGCGACATCATCGGCGCAGCCTGGATGCAGTTCTACTTCCGGGTCGCCGGGGTCGAGGATCCCGAGCACGTCGCCGAGGCGCGCAACTCGGCGTTGAGCTTCATCGCCGGACACACCGTGGCCGAGCTCGAGGAGCTCGGAGAAGAGATCTTCGACGAGGTCATGGCGCACCGCATCTGGCCCGGCACCCGGGCCCTGGCTCAGCTGCACCTCGATGAAGGTCAGCGCGTCTGGCTGGTGACCGCGGCACCGATAGAGATCGCCCAGATCATCGCGCGCCGTCTTGGACTGACCGGAGCGATGGGCACGGTCTCGGAGCACGTGGACGGGATCTACACCGGACGCTTGGTCGGAGACCTGCTGCACGGACCTGCCAAGTCCGAGGCGATCTTGGCTCTGGCCGCTCGCGAGGGGCTCGACCTGAGCCGATGCTCGGCCTACTCGGACTCGGTCAACGACCTACCGATGCTCGGCATCGTCGGAGACCCGTGCGCGATCAACCCAGACGCCAAGCTGCGCGCCCACGCGCGTGAGAAGGGCTGGCGGATCCACGACTACCGGACTGGTCGCAAGGCTGCCCGCGCCGGGTTGCTGGCCTCAGCGGCGACCGGGGCCGCCGCCGGAGCCGTGCTCGCCGGCGCCTCCTGGCGTCGCCGCCACTGACCTACGCGCCGCTCGACCCAGCACCTCGACCCAGCACCTCGACCCAGCACCTCGACCGGCCGATCAAACATAACGATCGCACCCCGATCGCCCGAACCATTCCCGGAACGTCAGATCTGACCTAGACTCCCGGTGGGAGTGTCGGGAGCATTCATCTGCTGGAGGGCGCACACATGCCTCACGAGAGGCCGGACGTTGCGCGCGGGCTGGGAGCCCTGCGCGCCGCTGTGTTCCACCTTCTGGACCCCGCACCGGCCCTCGCTGGCGTCGGCTGTGGACCCGGCTGGCTGTTCGCCGAGACCGCCGCCACCGGACGCGCTGGCGGCACCGGTCCCCGAGGCGGGAGCTCCTACGGCGACCGAGACCTCGCCACGTCGTCGGAGGACTCCGAGGCTGGCCGCAGTCGCCTGATCGCACTGGTCGAGCTCGCACGGGGTGGCGACACCGAGGCCTTCGGACTGCTCTACGACCACTACCACCTCTCGGTCTACCGCTTCCTCTTCTATCGCACCCGTTCGGCGCCGTTGGCCGAGGACCTCACGTCCGAGACGTTCTTCCGGGCACTGCGCAACATGAACAGCTTTCGCTGGCAGGGCAAGGACTTCGGCGCCTGGCTGATGACCATCGCCCGCAACCTGGCGACCGACCACTTCAAGGCCGGGCGCACCCGCCTCGAGATGACCACCGAAGACATGGGCGAGCACGACGCCGTGACCGAGGGCCCCGAGGCCGCAGTCCTGGCAGGTCTGACCAACGAGCTGCTCCTCGAGTCGCTCACCCGCCTGCCCGTCGAGCAGCGCGACTGTCTGGTGATGCGCTTCCTGCAGGGGATGAGCATCGCGGAGACCGCCGAGGTGCTCGGGCGAAGTGACGGTGCGGTCAAGCAGCTACAGCTGCGTGGCGTACGCAACCTCGCCAAGCTGATGCCTGAGGGGATCCGCGACTGATGTCCTCCTTGGTGTCCGTTTCACCCGTCGATCCACCCGTGTGTTCACCTGCGCATCCACCTGTGCGTCGACCCGTAACCTTCCTGGCTCACGCATCGTTGGATGAAGTGTCGGCACGTACCAGCTCGCCGGCCGCCTCGCACACCACCAGCTCCAGCCGAACGGCGCTGAGCACCCCGTCTCTCAGCAGAGGAGGACAGCCATGACCCCCGGCCTCGGATCGCGCAAGCGCGCCGACGAGTTCGACCAGCTGCTCTCCTGCTCCTCGGACACGCCCGCTACCACGGCGGTGACGCCCTACGGCGACCTGCTCCGCGTCGTCGACATCCTGCACAGCACTCCAGCACCGGCGCTCCGCGCCGGCTTCAGCGCGGACCTCCGAGCTCGTCTGATGGAAGCGGCCGCCGTTGCGCTGGCACCTGACACCCCGGCGCAGAGCGCGGCGCGACGAGCCACAGCACTGCGCCACACACCGCGGGAGCGCCGCATCGTTGCTGCGGTCGGCGGATTCGCCATCGTGAGCGCGACCGCTTCGATGGCCCTCGCTGCGCAGAGCGCCCTGCCCGGCGACTCCCTCTACCCGCTCAAGCGCGCCATGGAGAACGCCGAGGCCGGCGTGCAGCGTGACGCCGATGGCAAGGGCACCGCCCTGCTCGACAATGCCTCCGGGCGTCTCGACGAGGTCAACGCACTCAGCCGCTCCGGTGACGATGCCCAGGTGATCACCACCACGCTCGAGGACTTCGTGACCCAGGCTTCCGAGGCCTCCGACCTCCTGCTCAGCGACTACGCCAGCACCGGTCACGCCTCCTCCATCGAGGAGCTACGCGCCTTCACCGCCGACAGCATGGGGACGCTGACCAGGCTCCAGGACCTCATCCCTGACGACGCGCGCGACTCCCTGATCGAGGCCGCCCAGGTCATCAATGCCATCGACGTGCAAGCCCAGGGCCTGTGCCCGGCTTGCACCGACCTTCCCATCATCGAAGCACCGGTCTTCGCCCGCCAGGGCGGTGCGACCTCGACCGAGGGCGCCTTCGATCCGGCGGCGACCTCTGATGTGTCGCACCTCGATGCCTCCGCAAGTGCAGCCGAGCCGGGCCCACGTGCCAAGACCAGAGGCGCCGACAAGGCTTCGGGGCAGTCCCGCAACGGCAAGCAGGACGCCTCGCCGGCGAGTGCCACCGATGAGGCCATGATTCCGGACGACCCCACGGGCCCCTCTACCAGCCCCTCTACCGGCCCCGCTCCCAGCTCGGACGACGGCGACGGCGACGACAGCACGTCGAGCAGCGGCGGCATTCTGGACGGCCTCCAGGTGAGCGGGTCCGAAGACCCGATCGGTGACCGTCGCAACGGCGACTCCGCGATGATCGACAAGGCCGTCAAGCACCTCGGCGCACTCGGCAAGAACTGACCCGCCGACTCGTCGCACACTGACGAATGCACATCGGTGCGCGGTGTGCGCTGATCAGGACGGATCAGCCGAAGATCGACGCGCGCTGCATCAGCAGTGAGTAGAGCGTCTGCTGGATCGTCTCGCGCACCTGGTCGGTGACGTCAAAGACCAGCATCGGGTCGTCGGCCGCACCGGCTTCGTAGTCGTCGGTGCGAATGGGCTCGCCGAACTCCAACAGCCACTTGGAGGGCAGTGGGATCAACCCGAGCGGGCCGAGCAGCGGGAAGAGCGGTGTCACCGGGATGTAGGGGACCCCGATGAGTCGCGCGAGCGCCGGGATGTTGCCGACCAGCGGGTAGATCTCCTCGGCCCCGACGACGGCGAGCGGCACGATCGGGACTCCGGTGCGCAGAGCGGCGGAGACGAACCCCCCGCGCCCGAAGCGCTGCAGCTTGTAGCGCTGCGAGAAGGGCTTGCCGATCCCCTTGAAACCCTCCGGCCAGACGCCCACGAGCTCGCCGCCCCGGAGCATCCGTTCGGCGTCCTCGCTGCACGCCAGGGTGGCGCCGCCCTTGCGGGCCATGCTGGAGATGACAGGCATCCTGAAGACCAGGTCGGCGCCGAGTGCTCGGAGATGTCGACCCGTGTGGTCGTGGATCGCCACCATGGTCATCAGGCCGTCGACCGGGACGGTCCCGGAGTGGTTCGACACCACCAGGGCGCCGCCCTGCGTCGGGATGTTCTCGACGCCCCGCACCTCGACGCGGAACCACTGCTCGGAGATCGGCCGGAGGGCGGCCATGAAGAAGCGTTGGGTGATCTCGGCGTCGAAGCCGTACTCGTCGACCACGTAGTTGCCGGTGATGCGTCGGCGCAGGAAGGCGAGGAACTCAGCCAGGCGCGGCTCCCACTGGTCGCCGAACACCTCGAGGGCAGCATGTTGGAACGCCGCCAGCCACGCAGAGGTGGGGATCGAGCGCAACGGGTTCCGCTCACGGGTCGTGATCGAGGCTGCGGGCTGTGACGCTCGTGGAGTCCCGGTGGGCTCAGGGGATTTCGGGGATCCTGGAGATGGTGGAGATTCGGGGGACTCCGCAGACCGGGCAGATGTGGTGGACTTGTCCGACGCCGGAGCTTTCTCCTCAGGTGGTTGGACCTGGGGCGACGTGTGCTCCGCCGCTGCGCCGGCGTCCGCGCTGGTCACCGCGGCGGGGGGCTGCTTCTGTCCCTGCTCGTGTGCCTGCTCGCTCGTGCCGGGCTGCGCCTCCGACGCGCCGGGTCGATCCTCGCCTGCCGAGCTCTTCTTGCCCGGCGCCAGGCTGCGCGCCGCCGCCGAGGGGCGCTTGCCAGTGCCGCGACCGGGACGGCCACGGGTGCCGATCGGGATGATCTCCGCGTCACCC
>JBAVCA010000256.1:0-4417 GCA_049586475.1 Nocardioides sp. | reverse complement strand
TCCTCGTTGTTGCCGACACCGTGAAGGCAACCTCTGCCGAGGCCATTCATAGACTGCGAGGCCTCGGGCTCCGACCGATGCTGCTGACCGGCGACAACGCCACGGTCGCCGCCCAGGTCGCCGCCGAGGTCGGGATCGACGCCGCGGACGTGATCGCCGACGTGCTACCCGCCGACAAGGCCGACCTCGTACGTCGACTGCAGGCCGAAGGCCAGGTCGTGGCAGTGGTCGGCGACGGGGTCAACGACGCCGCGGCCCTCGCCCAGGCCGACCTCGGTCTGGCCATGGGCACCGGCACCGACGTGGCGATCCAGGCAGGCGACCTGACCCTCGTCCGGGGCGACCTGCTCGTCGTCGCCGACGCGATCGCTCTGTCCCGCGCCACCCTCGCGATCATCAAGGGCAATCTGTTCTGGGCCTTCGGCTACAACGTCGCCGCGCTGCCGTTGGCGGCCGCAGGTCTGCTCAACCCCATGCTGGCTGGTGCGGCGATGGCGTTCTCGTCACTCTTCGTCGTGCTCAACAGCCTGCGGCTACGCGGTTATCAGCCTCGCGGGTGAGGTCGAGACGCGAGCAGGCGACTATGATGTGGATCACCCGGTGGCGGTCGCGACTTGCGCAGACGTGGCTGCTCGGGGGACTCGGACTCCATGATCCGAGCAACTGAGGCCCCACTGACTGCTCAGCAGTCGGTGGGGCCTCAGTCGGATCACGTCTCGCGCACCTCGCGGGTACGACGTTGCCCGGAGGTCTGGGCGGTCAGCTCAGTGCTCGTTGCGGCGCTCGTTGACGGTCTGCGAGCCGTCGGGGTGCGTCGTGGTCTGGACCGTTCGGTTGTCCCGCCGGCTGTTGAGGGTGAAGAAGGTCAGTGCCACCACGACCAGGCCGACGCCCGCCATGATCAGACCGACGGCGTACAGGTCGACATTCTCTACGGCGTCGTCGATCGCGAAGGCCAGGACCAGCCCGACCACGATCAGAAATCCGCCAAATCCGTAACCCATGGTTGTCTCCTTCAGGTGGGGAAGCGTCGTCGACGCAGAATGAAACTACTCTCCCAGCAAGACCTTCCTTGGGATTCGTCCGCCGGGGTGAGGTGGTGTGTCGAGTGCCGGCGAGCGGTTCCGTGGCGCAGGTGCGCGCACCACCGCGTGCTGGTCAGCCGGCGTTGATCAGTGCCCCGCAGGTGAAGTTCTTGCCGCTCACCGAGCCCCAAGCGCTGCCGTCGTACTGGATGATCTTGATGCACGGAGAGGTCGTCTTGCGGCCGACCTCCATGGGGGAGTGCAAGCCGTTGCCGGTCCATTTCGTCACCGACTCGAGGGACGAGACCAGTGAAGCGCGGCCCAGCTTGCCGCCCAGTGCAGTCGCCTCCTCCACGAAGAGGCGGGCCGCCGACCAGGCGTAGAGACCGTAGTAGTTGGGGACGGCTCCGGGGGCGACCCGCTCGAGCCAGCTCCGGTAGAGCGCCATCTCGCCGATCGAGGTGTCGTCGAACAGCTCGTTCGTGGTGAAGACGTAGGCGTCGTCGGCGAGGTCCCCGGCCTGCTTGAGGTAGTTGGCGTCGTAGATCGTGGGGTCCTGGAGGAAGACCTTCGGGACGAAGCTCTGCTGTGCCATGGCCTGCTGGAGCTTGATGGTGAACTGGTAGGGGCCGAAGTACTGGACGAACTCGATGTCGTTGTCCTTCATCTGCTGCGCATAGGTCGCGTAGTTGAACTCGCCGGTGTCGATCGGCTGGAGCACGTCGACGGTCATCCCGGCTCGTTCGTAGGCCCGCGCGAACGCCTCGGCGTTGACCTTCGCGGCGGCGACGTTGACGTAGAAGATCCCCACGTGCTCGCTGGCCTGCGGCTCGGCCTTGAGCCAGTACGACGGCAGCGAGGCGGCAATCGTCGAGGTGGAGACGGTGTAGGCGGCGAAGCACGAGGCACACCCCTGGCGCTCCGGGGTGACGGTCGCCGAGCGGACGTCAGGCAGGCCACACGCTTCCGCTGTGGCCGAGCCGCCAGCGTCAAAGGCTGAGACCGAGCCCACGGCGGCGAAGGCCTTGTCACACGCGGTCGCGTAAGCCTGCTGGTCGGCGCCCGCGTCGCCGCGGCTGTCGAGAGGGAGGAGGTCCAGCTTGCGCCCGCAGAGCTCCTCGGAGGAGTTGTAGTAGGTGATGAACGCCTGGGTGGCCTGACGCGCCGACTCGAAGAGGCCAGGCACCGGGCCGGAGATGTCGGCGACGTTGGCGAGGGTGATGGTGCTGTCGGTGATGCCCGTGGTGTTGGAGAACCCGGCGCAGTCGCCTGCCGGACCGTCGCCGGTGGCCGTGTTGTCGTCGGGGGTCGTGCCGCCGGTGCCAGCTCCCGACCCCGTCGTGCCTGGATCGCCACTGCCGGCGCTGCCGTCGCTGGACGCGGTGCCGGCCTCGGTGCTCGTCCCGCTGCTGCCGCTCGCGGCGCTGTCGAACCCGGCCGATCCAGCACCGCTCACACCTGGGTCGACCAGGGGTTGTCCGCTGCTGCTGCCACTGAGGGCGGCGCCGGCGGCCGAGGTCATGCCGACGGTGCCGGCGGCGCCTCCGCCGCGACCGGCGGAGACGGCGCTGGGATCGAGGTTCGAGCCGCACGCGCTCAGCGCCAGCGCCGTTGCTGCCACGAAGGCCAACGCCTGGGAGCGGGGGCGGGTCCGCAGGAGCAGGCGAGGCATCGGGGTCTCCAGATCAACGGAAGTCAACGCTGTTGACAGCGTGGTCGCTTGCGACCTTACGGACGGCGTCGAGGTGCTGTCAACGGTCTCGGCTCCAGGTCGTGACTGAACGGTCAGGCACAACCGGCCGAGTGTGAGGCCAGCCGCATAGAGTGCTGCGCGTGAGCGAGACGGAGGTTGCTTCGGCGAGGGTGCTTGGTGGCGCCGGTGCCCTGACCAAGGAGTCGATCGCCCGCGCGGCCCGTCGCCTCTTCGCGGACCAGGGGTACGGCGCTACGTCGGTACGCGCGATTGCCGCCGAGGCCGGTGCCGATCCGGCGCTCGTGATCCGACACTTCGGCTCCAAGGAGCAGCTCTTTCTCGAGACGGTGGCGATCGAGGGCCGCTTCGATCATGTGACCCACGGCCCGCTCGAGTCGATGGGAGCCCGCCTGGTCGAGTCGCTGCTCACCGAGTCGCCGCAGCTGACCTTCAGCATCTGGCGCGCGATGCTGCGGGCGAGCGACTCCGAGCAGGTGCGATCGCGGCTGATCGCGGCCATGGAGGAGATGTTCATCGAGCCGCTGGCTCCTCGGCTGGTCGGCCCGTTGCCGCTGCTACGGGCCCGGCTGGTCGCTGCGTCGATCTCCGGGCTGCTCGACGCCGTGGCGATCCTCGGCGACCCGCTGATCGTCGAGGCTGCGACCGAGGACCTCGTGCAGCTCTACGGTGCCTCGATCCAGACGATCGTCGATGGCCCGGGAAAGTCGGCTCCTGAGTAAGGCGGCCCTTGACCGATCTACGCGGTTCGCTGGACGGAGCCAACTAGAACACGTTCTAATACGTGCATGCGCAATGGCCTCGTCCTGTTCTCCTCCGACCGCGGGATCACTCCCGCCGCGCTCGCCGTCGCCGGGGAGGAGCGTGGGTTCGACACGATCTACGTGCCGGAGCACACCCACATCCCGGTGCGTCGCGACGCGGCGCACCCGACGGGCGGGGAGGCGCTGCCCGACGACCGCTACGCCCGCACCCTGGACCCCTGGATCTCCCTGGCCACCGCCGCGGCGGTGACCAGTCGGATCCGGCTGTCGACCGCGGTCGCGCTGCCCGTCGAGTCCGACCCGATCACCCTGGCCAAGCAGATTGCCACGCTCGATCACCTCTCCGGCGGTCGCGTCACGATCGGGGCCGGCTTCGGGTGGAACACCGACGAGCTCGAGGACCACCACGTGCCGCCGGCGAGGCGTCGCACCGTGCTCAGGGAGTATGTCGAGGCGATGCGCTCGCTGTGGACCGACGACGAAGCCTCCTACGACGGTGAGTTCGTCTCGTTCGGACCGTCGTGGGCTTACCCCAAGCCGACCCAGGAGCACATCCCGCTGGTGATCGGGGCCGGCGCGGGACCGAAGACCTTCGCCTGGATTGCTGCGCATGCCGACGGTTGGATGACGACTCCGATCGAGCAGGACATCAGCGCCAAGTGCGCAGCGCTGCACACCGCCTGGGTCGGCGCCGGTCGCCAGGGCGCCCCGCAGATCCATGTGCTGATCGCCGCAAAGCCCGCGCCCGAGGATCTCGCCGGCTGGGCCGAGGCCGGTGCGACGGACCTGATCTGGGGGGTGCCGGACAAGCCCGAGGACGAGGTACTTGCCTATCTCGACCGGCTCGCTGCCAGGCTGGGGTTGTCGGCCGGTCTGACTGCTGGGAGCGTGGCCTGATGGCTGAGACTGTGCAGCAG
>JBAVCA010000255.1:0-4975 GCA_049586475.1 Nocardioides sp. | reverse complement strand
GTCGTCGGGCGCACCCTGGAGATGCTGCGCGGCGTCGCCCGCCCCGGGTTGAGCACCGCAGAGCTCGACCGGACCGCTGAGGCGCACATCCGTTCCCTGGGCGCCACTCCGTCGTTCCTGGGCTACCACGGTTTCACCGGGTCCATCTGTGTGTCGGTCAACGAAGAGGTCGTGCACGGCGTCCCGGGCTCCCGGGTGCTGGCCGAGGGCGACCTGGTCTCGATCGACTGCGGTGCGATCGTCGACGGCTGGCACGGCGATGCCGCCACGACCTTCGCGCTCGGCGACGTCCCTCCCGAGGTCGAGGCGCTGATGACGGTCACCGAGGAGGCGATGTGGCGCGGTATCGGCGCGGCACGCCTGGACGGTAGGGTCAGCGACATCTCCCACGCCGTCGAGAACCACGTGCGCGCGGCCGGCGACTACGGGATCCTGGAGGACTACACGGGTCACGGCATCGGCTCGGAGATGCACCAGCCGCCCGACGTACCCAACTACGGCAAGCCCGGCCGCGGTCCGCGCCTGGTACGCGGGCTCGCGCTGGCGGTCGAACCGATGGTGACCCTCGGCAGTGCCGAGACCGACCTGCTCGATGATGAGTGGACGGTGGTGACCGTCGACCGGTCGTGGGCCGCCCACAGCGAGCACACCTTCACCCTCACCGAGCAGGGACACTGGGTGCTGACCGCGCTGGACGGCGGCAAGGCCCAGCTGGCCGCGCTCGGCCTGCCGTACGGCGGGGATTGACCCGATCGGCCGCCCGCTGAGACACGGTCCAGCAGGGGCATGGCACACTTCCCGCCGTGGACGTCTCTGCCTTGGAATGGACCATCACGATCGCCGTCACGGTCGGGGTGCTGCTCTTCGACATCGTGGTGATCGCACGCAACCCGCACGAGCCGAGCATGAAGGAGTGCGCCGTCGCGCTCTCGATCTACGTCGGCGCGGCCATCGCGTTCGGGATCTGGATCTTCCTCTTCCACGGGTCGGCTGACGGGCACAACTTCGGGGTCGAGTTCTTCGCAGGCTGGCTGACCGAGTACAGCCTCTCGATCGACAACCTCTTCGTCTTCATCATCTTGATGAACGCCCTGGCCGTGCCGCGCCACCTCCAGCAGGAGGCGCTGATGGTGGGCATCATCCTGGCCCTCGTCTTCCGGGCGATCTTCATCGCCGCCGGCTACACGCTCATCGAGAACTTCAGCTGGGTCTTCTACATCTTCGGGGCCTTCCTGGTCTACACCGCCTACAAGCTCCTGCAGAGCTATCGGCAGAACCACGGCGACGAGCACCCCGAGGAGAACGCGGTCGTGCTGTTCGCACGCAAGCGGCTCAACGTCGGGGAGGACTACCAAGGCCTGAAGCTCTGGTACCGGCTCGAAGGGGTCCGCTTCGTCTCTCCGATGGTGATCGTGATCATCGCGCTCGGCACCACCGACATCCTGTTCGCCTTGGACTCGATCCCAGCGATCTTCGGGATCACCCAGGAGCCGTACCTCGTCTTCACCGCCAACGTCTTCGCCCTGATGGGACTCCGTCAGCTGTACTTCCTGCTCGGTGGCCTGCTCAAGCGACTGGTGTACCTGTCGCTGGGGCTCTCGTTCATCCTCGCCTTCATCGGCGTCAAGCTCGTGCTCCACGCGCTGCACGAGAACGAGCTGCCCTTCCTCAACGGCGGGGAGAACATCACCGCCATACCGGAGATCAGCTCCCTGGTCAGCCTGGGCGTGATCATCGTGACCCTGGTGCTCACCGCAGTGACGAGCCTGGCCAAGGACAAGCGGGACGAGGAGAAGGCCTCGGCCTAGCTAGGACCGAGGCCCTCGGGCGGCAAGGGCCAGCGAGTAGAGCGGGCGCCCTTGGGTCTCGACGTAGATGCGGCCGAGGTAGGTCCCGATGACGCCCATCATGATGAGCTGCAGACCGCTCAGCAGGAACATGCCGACACCCAGGAACGCCCAGCCTGGCACTGATTGTTCGGGCGAGAAGATGCGGACGCCCGCGACGTAGCAGGCGAGCAGGACCGACAGCGCGGAGATGATGAAGCCGAGCCGGGAGATCCACCGCAGGGGCGCCGTGGAGAAGCCGACGAGACCGCTGGCGGCGAACCCGATCATCTTGCGCAGCGGGTAGCCGCTCGTGCCTGCGTGCCGCTCGTCGCGGTCGAAGAGCAGCGCTTCCTGGCGGAAGCCGACGTGCGCGACGATGCCCCGCAGGAAGCGGTCGTGCTCGCGGTAGCGGGAGACCTCGGCGACGACCTTGCGATCCATCAGCCGGAAGTCGCCGACGTTGCGGGGGATCTCGATCGAGGCCGTCCGGCTGAGCAGCCAGTAGAAGCCGTAGGCGGTCGCCCGCTTGAACGCCGGGTCGCGGCGGCTGCGGCGCTGCGCGTAGACGACGTCGACGCCCTGCTCCCACAGGTCGATCATCTCCACGCTCACCCGGGGTGGGTCCTGGAGGTCGGTGTCCATGATGATCACCGCAGCCGACTCCAGGCTGGCGTCCAGACCGGCGGTGACCGCTATCTGGTGCCCCGAGTTTCGGGAGAGGCTGAGGACGGTCACCCGGTCGTCGTTCTCGCGCAGGGCGAGCAGCTGAGCCAGGGAGTCGTCCCGGCTGCCGTCGTCGACGTAGATGAACTCGAAGGTGTAGTCGGTGCGCGGCGCCGTGGCCGCGAGCAGCGCGGCGTGGAAGGCACCGATGTTGCCCTGCTCGTTGTACACGGGCAGCACGTAGGTGATGGTCTTCTCCGCGGTCGTGCCTGCGGACTCCTGCTCGGACATGCGCACAGCTCTCGTCCTCCCTGAGTGGACCTGGTTGACAGCCATTCAAACAGCGCTCTCCCGGACGGTGTCAGGGAACCACGCGACGACCGCAGGTGGGAGGATCGTGCCATGGTCGCCCGTTTCATCGACATCCATCCGGAGAACCCTCAGCCTCGACTGATCCAACAGGTGGTCGCCGCCCTGCGCGACGACGCCTTGATCGCCTATCCCACCGACTCGGGGTATGCGCTCGGCTCGCGGGTCGGCAACCGCGAGGGACGCGACCGGATCCTGCGGATCCGGGGGCTCGACGAACGGCATCACTTCACGCTCGTCTGCAAGGACTTCGCCCAGCTCGGCTCGCTCGTCCACGTCGACAATGCGGCCTTCCGGGCGATCCGAGCTGCCACCCCAGGTCCGTACACCTTCATCCTGCAGGGCATGCCGGAGGTGCCGAAGCGGCTCCTGCACCCGAAGAAGAAGACCGTCGGGGTCCGCATCCCCGACCACCGAGTAGTGCAGGCCCTCCTGGAGGAGCTGGGCGAGCCGTTGCTGAGCAGCTCGTTGATCCTGCCCGGCGAGACGGACCCGCGCACGATGGGCTGGGAGATCAAGGAGGAGCTCGACCACGACCTCGACGTCGTCGTCGAGGCCGGCGTCACGTCCGCGGAACCCACCACGGTCGTCGACTGGTCCTCCGGGGTGCCGGAGCTCCTCAGGCGGGGAGCCGGGGACCCGGACCGCTTCGAGTGAGCCCTCGTCGTCCGGTCACCTCGCGCTGCACCCGGACACGGACCCTGATCACCAGCACGGCCAGGCTCGCCAGGTAGGCGACGACCAAGCCCAGGCTGTGGTGGGAGAGCCCCGAGATGACGGCCTGGGTGAGGTTGTCGCCGGGCCGCGCCACGGCCTCGGCCCGGGTGACCGCAAGGAGCCAGATCGTGGCCAGCATCAGCAGCGGCGGCAGGACCCCGACGGTGAAGAAGTCTCGAGGATGCACCAACAGCGCCAGCGCCAGGCAGAGCAGCAGGAACCCGAGGTCGAAGAGCAGGCCGACGTTGTCGGTCACCACGAGGTCGAGCGCGGCCACCGTGAGCGCGAGGGCCAGCCCGAGAGCGACCATCTGGCGGCCGGGCTCGTGACCTTCTTCCCAGACCGTGCGGGAGGCTGGCAGGCTCACATCCCCACGCTACGAGGGGCCGGCTCCTCGTCGGTGTCGCCGCGCCGGTCGACGGCGCGCAGCTCGACGGCCCGCGGAGAGGCGATCGCGGCGTCGGTGACGCCCAGGTCGGAGAAGCGCCGGGCACCGACGAGCACCCGGGACTCCAGCGAGCCGACGGCCGCGTTGAAGTGCCCGACGGCAGCGTTGAGCGAGCGGCCGACCTGGTCCAGGCGCGCGCTGAAGGTGCCGAGCCGGTGATGGAGGTCGCGGCCGAGCCGGTGGATCTCGGCGGCCTGGGCGGTGAGAGCCTCGTGGCTCCACCCGTGGGCCACCGTGCGCAGGAGGGCGATCAGGGTGGTGGGGGTCGCCAGGACGACCTGGCGAGTCGCGGCGTGCTCGATCAGGTCCGGATCGCTCTCCAGGGCAGCACTCAAGAATGACTCCGCCGGCACGAACAGCACCACGAACTCCGGCGTCTCGCTCAGCGATCGCCAGTAGGCCTTGGAGCCCAGTGCCTCGATGTGGGTGCGCAGCTGGCGCGCGTGCCGCTGCAGGTGGTGGGCCTGGGCCTCCTCGTCATCCGTGCTGGTGGCGTCGAGGTAGGCGTCCAGCGGCACCTTCGCGTCGAGAACGACGTGGCGTCCTCCGGAGAGGTGCACGACCAGGTCAGGTCGCAGGGCTCCGTCATCGAGCTGCACCTGCTCGCGGAAGTCGCAGCGGTCGACGAGGCCGGCCAGCTCGACCGCGCGCTTGAGGTGCAGCTCGCCCCAGCGGCCGCGCACCTGCGGGCGGCGCAGCGCGGTGGACAGGCTCTGGGTCTCACGGCGCAGGGTCTCGGTGGATCGACGCATGTCGCCGACCTGCTCGTGCAGCTGGCTCTGCCAGGCGACGCGCGTGTGCTCGAGGTCGCGCATCTGGTCGTGCAGCCGCTCGAGGCTCTCGCGGACCACTGCCTCCTCGGCGACCCGCTGGTCGAGCGCCCGGGTGAGTCGATCCTCGGCGACGCCGTCAGGTCGGGGTCGCAGGACGCCCGCGGCGAATCCCGCCG
>JBAVCA010000254.1:0-4494 GCA_049586475.1 Nocardioides sp. | reverse complement strand
GCATCGGCGGCCTGCGCGCCGGCGGCATCAGGACGACCTTCACCGAGGAGACCGAGACCGACCTGTTCGGTGAGCAGGCCGTGCTCTGCGGCGGCGCCTCGCAGCTGGTCATGTACGGCTTCGAGGTGCTCACCGAGGCCGGCTACCAGCCCGAGGTGGCCTACTTCGAGTGCTTGCACGAGCTCAAGCTCATCGTCGACCTGATGTACGAGGGCGGCATCGCCAAGCAGCGCTGGTCGGTCTCCGACACCGCCGAGTTCGGCGACTACGTCTCCGGACCCCGGGTCATCACGCCCGACGTGAAGAAGAACATGGAGGCGGTCCTCGAGGACATCAAGAACGGCGCCTTCGCGGAGCGCTTCATCACCGACATGGAGAACGGTTCGCCGGAGTTCACCGAGTTCCGCAAGACCGGTGAGGCGCACCCGATCGAGACCACCGGCCGCGAGCTGCGCAAGCTGATGGCCTGGGTCAAGAGCCACGACTCCGACTACGTCGAAGGCAGCAGCGCCCGCTGATCTCTGCGATCCGTCGTCAGCAGATTCTCCGCTACGGCGTGAGACTCCCGCTCCCGTCACGAAGCTCTGTGACCGGAGCGGGAGTCTCGTCGTGCGCGGCACAGCGGAGCCTCCGGCACGACGAGCTCGTCCGCGCTGTCGTGAGCAGACGGCACGCGAACGGTCGCGGGGCGCTTGTCCAGCGACGTCAACAGGCTCCAGAGGGTGCTGCCGGAAGGCGTTCTGCGGGCGTGACCGCGTAGGTAGCCGAGCCCAGAGACACGGCACGAGACGACCGATTCTCCCCGCAACCAGTCGGCTAGTGTGGCGCAGCGCACAGCGTCGTGCGTCGACATCCCCGAGCTGTTTGCGAGGACCTGCGCTGTGATCTCTTCCGACCTGTTGGCCGAACGCGCTGTCGTGCTGATCGCCGAGGAGCTGAGCCCGGCGACCGTAGAGGCGCTGGGGCCGGACTTCGAGATCCGCTACTGCGACGGCTCGGACCGCGCAGCGCTCCTCGCTGCCATCGTCGACGTCGACGCCCTGCTCGTGCGCTCGGCGACCAAAGTCGATGCCGAGGCGCTGGAGGTGGCCAAGCAGCTACGGGTCGTCGCCCGCGCCGGGGTAGGACTCGACAACGTCGACGTCCGGGCAGCGACCGTCTCGGGCGTGATGGTCGTCAACGCCCCGACGTCCAACATCGTCTCCGCCGCCGAGCTCGCCGTCGCACTGATGCTCGCTGCCGCGCGGCACATCGCGCCGGCGCATGCCGCGTTGCGTGCGGGGGAGTGGCAGCGGACGCGCTTCAGCGGCATCGAGCTCTACGAGAAGACCGTCGGCATCATGGGTCTGGGCCGCATCGGTGTGCTCGTGGCGCAACGGCTCGCAGCCTTTGGGATGAACGTCATCGCCTACGACCCCTATGTCCAGGCCGGGCGCGCGGCCCAGGCCGGCGTCCGGCTGGTCGATCTCGACACGCTGCTGGCGGAGTCCGACTTCATCTCGGTGCACCTACCCAAGACCTCCGAGACGGTCGGACTGATCGGGGCCGACCAGCTTGCCATCGCCCGACCGAACCTGGTGCTGGTCAATGCCGCACGCGGCGGAATCGTCGACGAGGCAGCGCTGTACGACGCCCTCAAGACCGGTCGCATCGCCGCTGCCGGCCTGGACGTCTTCGCCTCCGAGCCATGCACCGACAGCCCCCTGTTCGACCTCGAGAACGTCGTCGCGACGCCCCACCTCGGGGCCTCGACCGAGGAGGCACAGGAGAAGGCAGGCATCGCGGTCGCCAAGTCGGTGCGTCTCGCGCTGGCCGGCGAGCTGGTGCCGGACGCGGTCAACGTGCAGGGCGGATTGATCGCCGAGGAGGTCCGCCCGGGCATCCCCCTCACCGAGAGACTGGGCCGGATCTTCACCGGTGTCGCCGGCGAGGTGGCGCAGTCGATCGATGTCGAGGTGCGTGGAGAGATCACCGCCTTCGACGTCAAGGTCCTCGAGCTCGCCGCTCTCAAGGGCGTCTTCACCGACGTCATCGAGGACGCGGTCTCCTACGTCAATGCCCCCTTGCTCGCCGCCGAGCGCGGCACTGCCGTGCGTCTGGTGGCTGAGCAGGAGAGCCCTGACCACCGCAACCTGATCACCCTGCGTGGCACCCTGCCCGACGGTTCGCAGGTCTCGGTGAGCGGCACCTTGATCGGGATCAACCAGCGCGAGCGGCTGGTGGAGGTCAACGGCTACGACATCGATCTCGAGCCCACCGAGCACCTGGCGTTCTTCACCTACAGCGACCGTCCCGGCATGGTCGGCACCGTCGGTCAGATCCTGGGTGATGCCGGGATCAACATCGCCGGCATGCAGGTGGCGCGCTCTGCCAAGGGTGGGGAGGCGCTGATGGCGATCTCGGTCGACACCGCGATCGCACCCGAGGTGCTGGTCGACATCGAGACCGCGATGTCGGCACACTCGGTGCGTGCGGTCGACCTGGTCTGAGCGACAGCTCGGCGGCAGCGGTTGGGGCCGGTCAGCCGTCCCGACCAGTCAGGGCGCGATGAACGTCTCGAGGCCGACCTGAGCGATCCTGTAGCCATGACCGAAAGCGCAACCCCCGCGACCACCCACGGGGGGCCCGCGCTGCTCGACCTCGGTCCGATCGCGCAGTTGACCGCCGGTCGGCTGCCGCGACGCCTGGCGCAGCTGATGATCGGCCTCGTCCTCTATGGCGCCTCGCTCGCGATGATGGTCCGCGGCAACCTGGGGCTCGCTCCCTGGGACGTGCTGCACTCCGGCCTCATCCAGCACGTGCCCCTCAGCCTGGGCCAAGCCGTCGTTGTGATGAGCTTCGTGGTGCTGCTGCTGTGGCTCCCGCTGCGGGAGATGCCCGGTGTGGGCACCATCGCCAACGCCGTGGTCGTCGGCTTCGCCGCCGACGGGACCCTGGCCGTGCTGGACCAGCCGACTGCGCTGTGGGCCGAGGTCGTCCTGATGATCGGCGGGGTCGCGCTGTGCGGCTTTGCGACCGCGCTCTACATCGGAGCCCAGCTGGGCCGCGGCCCTCGCGATGGGCTGATGACCGGCCTGCATCGTCGTACGGGCTTGTCCATCCGGTTGGTCCGCACCGGCATCGAGGTCAGCGTGGTGCTGATCGGCCTCGTCCTGGGTGGCGCGCTCGGGCTCGGCACCGTGATCTTCGCGTTGACGATCGGTCCGATCGCCCAGGCGCTGATGCCGCGGTTCCTCGTCGACCTGCCGTTGCACGAGCGCCTACGATCTTCCTCGTGAAGCTACTCGGGCGAGTCGCACTGCTCCTGGCCTGCGCGGTGTCACTGCCCGCCTCCTCGAGCGGAGCAGCCGGCACCTGGTCCGCGCCGCAAGCAGTCTCAGCCTCTCCCTCGTCGCGACTGGTGGCGGCCGCCGAGACGGCCGACGGCACCCTGGTCGCGATCGTGGACTACTTGGCCGGCGGCCTGCGCCGCAGCTCGCGTGCGCCCGGAGCGGACTGGGTGCCCGGCGGCACCTTTTCCGATCCCGACGGCTACGTACCCACCTACAGCAGTGCGGCAGTGGTCGCGACCGACGGCGCGGCCTGGCTTGCCTATCGCGTCAGGATCGACGACGAGGACTACGTACGCGTCGCCCGATGGGCGCCGGACGGCACCAGCAAGACCTACTGGGACATCTATGAGCCCTGGAGCATCGTCGACCTGGCGGTGGACGAGGACAACGACGTGCTCGTGACCTACGCCGGCCGCGGCGGAGAGCCGCTCCTGGCGCTGTACGGCGATGGGACCGACGGGCTGGAGCGGCTCGACGTCCCGAGCTGGTCAGCCGACCACCGTCCGCACCGCTGGGTGCTCGGGCCTCAGGAAGACGTGATGCTGGTCAGTCGGTTCGGAAGCCGGCTACGCACGGTCGACGTGGGGCCCGATGGTGACCGGCGAACCAGGGAGCTGCCCGGGTCCGGCGCTCTGACCGACGAGCTGACCGCCACGATCGCGCCGTCGGGCACGGCGTACCTAGCCTGGACGACGGCATCGCGACGCGCGACCAGGGTCGTGCACGTCGCGAAGCGGACACCCGGTGAAAGCTGGAGCCCGGACCGCGTCGTGGATGTTCGGGGTCGAGGCTCCGAGCCCCAGCGATCACTGGAGATCCGCAGCACGGATGACGGGGCCTACCTCGCGTGGGTCCAATCGGGCAAGGGCTCGACCATCCGCGGTGCCCTCGTGCGAAGCGGGCAGCCTGTGGCGGCTCAGCACGTCGCCGGTGCACGCGCCGTCGGTGACCTCGGCACCACCCGGTTCGCTATCGAGGTGAGTTCCCGCGGACAGCTCCTGGTCGCCTGGAGCCGGGCGCGGGAAGGCGGCGGCCAGGTCGTCGTGGCCGCCGGCCGGGTGAGGGGCGAGCCCACCGTGGCCCGCCTCTTCGACGTCGACTCCGTTCGAGAGCCGATCGCGCTGCTGCGCCGGACGGGGGAGGCCTCCGTGGTGAGCCGCGC
>JBAVCA010000253.1:0-2999 GCA_049586475.1 Nocardioides sp. | reverse complement strand
GGACAGACCGCGCCTGCCTAGCCGTTGGAGCGAGCGGTCAGCCCCGTGGGACCACCCGGCGCGCCGTGGCACTGCTTGAACTTCTTGCCCGAGCCACAGGGGCACTTGGCGTTGCGGCCCACTCCGTCGAACTCGTCGTCGACCTCAGACACGTTCGCGCGGACCTCGGCCTCGCCGTCCTCAGCAGGCGCCGAGTAGGACAGGTTGGTCACCGGAGCGGGCGCCTGGAGACCCTTGGCGTGGATATGAGGAACGGGTCCCCGCTGGGCACTGCCCTCGGGCTGCAGGAGCGGCTCGTAGGCCTCCTCGACCTCGTCGTCGTCCTCCTCGTCGACCTGGACCTCGAGGTTGAACAGGAAGCCGACCGCTTCCTCCTTGATGCCATCCATCATCGTCGCGAACATCTCGAACCCCTCGCGCTGGTACTCCACCAGGGGGTCGCGCTGCGAGTAGGCGCGCAGGTAGATGCCCTCGCGCAGGTAATCCATCTCGTAGAGGTGCTCGCGCCACTTGCGGTCGAGCACCGAGAGCAGCACCCGGCGCTCGAGCTCACGGGCGACGTCCTCACCGATCTCGGCCTCACGTCGGTCGTACGCCGCCTGGGCATCTGCCTGCAGCTTCTCGATCAGTGCGTCCTTGTCGAGGTTCGCCTTGCCACCAGCCTCCTCGACCAGGGCCGAGAGATCGACGCTGATCGGGTAGACCAGTCCGAGATCGGTCCAGAGCTGTTCGAGATCCCACTCCTCGGCGAACTCGAGCGTCGCCCCGCTGACGTAGCCGACGACGACGTCGTCGATGAAGGTACGGATCTGCTGCTCGATGTCGGCACCCTCGAGCACCTCGCGACGCTCGCCGTAGACGACCTGGCGCTGACGGTCCATCACGTCGTCGTACTTGAGCACGTTCTTGCGCGACTCGAAGTTCTGCGACTCGACCTGGCCCTGGGCGTTGGCGATCGCGCTGGTCACTCGCTTGTTCTCGATCGGGACGTCGTCCGGGATCTTGAGCATCGTCAGCACCCGGTCGACCCAGTCAGACTTGAAGAGCCGCATCAGCTCGTCCTCGAGCGAGAGGTAGAAGCGGGACTCGCCGGGGTCTCCCTGCCGGCCCGAGCGACCACGCAGCTGGTTGTCGATCCGGCGCGACTCGTGCCGCTCGGTGCCCACGACGTAGAGCCCGCCGAGCTCCCGGACCTCGTCGTGCTCGTTGCCGACCTGGGTCTTGACCAGCTCGAGCATCGCCGGCCACTGCGCCTCGTACTCCTCGGCGGTCTCACCGGCAGGCTCGAGGCCCTTCTTGCGCAGCTCGGCATCGGCGAGGAACTCCACCGACCCTCCGAGCATGATGTCGGTACCACGGCCGGCCATGTTGGTGGCGACCGTGACGGCTCCCTTGTGGCCGGCGAGCGCGACGATCTTCGCCTCGTCGGCGTGGACCTTGGCGTTCAGGACACTGTGGGCGATGCCCTTGGCCTTCAGCTTGTCCGAGAGGTGCTGCGACTTCTCGACCGAGACCGTACCGACGAGCACGGGCTGCCCGAGGGAGTTCCGCTCGGCGATGTCGTCCACCACGGCGTCGTACTTCGCCTCCTCGGTGCGGTAGACGAGATCCGCCTTGTCCTGGCGCACCATGGGCCGGTTGGTCGGGATCTGCACCACACCGAGCTTGTAGATCTTGTCGAACTCGCTGGCCTCGGTCATCGCCGTGCCGGTCATCCCGGACAGCGTGGAGTAGAGGCGGAAGTAGTTCTGCAGGGTCACCGTGGCGAGTGTCTGGTACTCCTCGCGGACCTCGACGCCCTCCTTGGCCTCGATGGCCTGGTGCAGACCGTCGTTGTACCGACGCCCGGAGAGCATCCGCCCGGTGTGCTCGTCGACGATGAGCACCTCGCCGTTCATGACGACGTACTCCTTGTCGTTGCGGAACAACGCCTTGGCCTTGATCGAGTTGTGCAGGAACGAGATCAGCGGCGTGTTGGCCGACTCGTAGAGGTTCTCGATGCCGAGGTGGTCCTCGACCTTGGTGATCCCGTTCTCCAGGACCGAGATGGTGCGCTTCTTCTCGTCGACCTCGTAGTCCTCGTCGAGGACCAGGGTGTTCGCGATCTTGGCGAACTCGCCGTACCACTTCACCTCGTCCTGGGTGGGACCACTGATGATCAACGGCGTGCGCGCCTCGTCGATCAGGATCGAGTCGACCTCGTCGACGACCGCGAAGGCGTGGCCTCGCTGGACGCACTCCTCGCGGGAGGAGGCCATGTTGTCGCGCAGGTAGTCGAAGCCCAGCTCGTTGTTGGTGGCGTAGGTGATGTCGCAGTTATAGGCCACGCGTCGCTCGGCAGGCCGCATCTCGGGGAGGATCACCCCGACCGTCAGGCCGAGGAAGTGATGGATCCGACCCATCTGCTCGGACTGGAACTTCGCGAGGTAGTCGTTGACCGTGACGACGTGGACGCCCTTGCCGGCGATGGCATTGAGGTACGACGGCAGGACCGCCACGAGCGTCTTGCCCTCACCGGTCTTCATCTCCGCGATGTTGCCGAGGTGGAGTGCGGCGCCACCCATCAGCTGCACGTCGAAGGGACGCATTCCGGTGACGCGCTTGGAGGCCTCACGCACGGTGGCGAACGCCTCGGGCATGAGGTCGTCGAGGGTCGCCCCTCCGGCGTATCGCTCCTTGAGCTCCCCTGTCATCGCGCGAAGCTCGTCGTCGCTCATCTTGACGAAGTCGTCCTCGATGGCGTTGACGGCCTTGGCGATGCTCTCAAGCTGGCGGAGGATCTTGCCCTCTCCGAGACGGAGAAGCTTGTCGATGATGACGGGCACGGGTAGTGACTCCTGGGTCGGGCGGATCGTCCGGCCCGGTTCTGGGCCTCGACCATCCTAACGAGCCACCTTTCGATGACGTTCCTCGCGGCCCCGGGGACCGCTCGAACGGCCTTCTGGCCAGGGCGTGGCGTGCGGCGGCGCCCTGGTCAGCCCTGGAGCGCGATCTCGAGC
>JBAVCA010000252.1:0-1696 GCA_049586475.1 Nocardioides sp. | reverse complement strand
TGCACCGCGTGCGACTACGCCGCCAACGTCGAGGCGGTGCGCATCTCCACCCCCGAGCCGGTCGCCTTCGACGACGCGCCCGCGGCGCACGCCGAGCAGACGCCTGACACGCCGACGATCGCGTCGCTCGTCGATCACCTGAACGCGGCCCACGCTCGCGACGACCGGGCCTGGGCCGGGTCCGACACGCTGAAGAACGTGCTGCTGGTCCTCGAGCACCCTGACGGCAGCACCGAACCCCTCGCCATCGGCCTTCCCGGTGATCGGGAGGTCGACGAGAAGCGGCTCGAGGCACAGGTCTACCCCGCCGAGTTCCGGCCCTTCGGAGAGAAGGACTTCGCGAGCTACCCCGATCTCGTCAAGGGCTACATCGGACCCGGCGTCCTCGGCGAGGAGTCGAAGACGGGAATTCGCTACCTGGTCGATCCCCGGGTGGCCGGCGGCACCCGCTGGGTCACCGGGGCTGACGTAACCGGTAGTCACGTGCTGGACCTCGTGGCCGGTCGCGACTTCACTGCCGACGGCACCATCGAGGCGGCTGAGGTGCGCGCCGGCGACCCCTGCCCGCGCGCTGACGGAGGCACCCTCGAGGCCGAGCGTGGCATCGAGATGGGTCACATCTTCCAGCTCGGCCGCAAGTTCGCCGAGGCTCTCGACCTGAAGGTCCTCGACGTCAACGGCAAGCTCGTCACCGTGACGATGGGCTCCTACGGTATCGGCCCGTCGCGGGCGGTGGCCGCGATCGCCGAGGGCACCCTCGACGACATCGGGCTGTGCTGGCCGCGCGAGGTGTCGCCGGCCGACGTGCACATCGTCGCTGCGGGCAAGGAGGACGCGCTCTACTCCACGGCTGAGGAGATCGCCCGCGAGCTCGACGCTGCCGGCGTCCAGGTGCTCTTCGACGACCGTCGCGGCAAGATCAGCCCCGGGGTGAAGTTCAAGGACGCCGAGCTGATCGGCGTCCCGACCATCGTCGTGGTCGGGAAGAGCCTCGCCGAGACCGGCACCGTCGAGGTCAAGGACCGTCGTACGGGCGAACGCGAGGACGTCGCCGTCGCCTCGGTCGTCGATCACCTCGTCTCCCTCGTGCGGTCGTGACGGGCGGGATCGACTCGGGCGTCGAGGCCGTCATCGTCGACCGGGTCGGCACCCTGGCGGCCTGGCACGACATCGACCGTGGTGCCGGGCCCGCGCTCGCGGTCGTCAGCGGCTGGCGCTGACGTTCCGGCTTCGAAAGGAGCTGCGCACCCTCGGCCGGCGGTCGTTGCAAGTCTTTGCAATGCATCTTTGTGATGGGTCCGTCAGGCGGCGGTCACCTCCGCGGTGTTGCAGACTCTTGCACGAAGGGAAACCCCCTCCGGAGTCCCCACCCGGATCTCTTCGTCAGTCGGCCTCCGGCCGTTGCGGTCCGCGTACTCGTCCCCTCGGGGAGCATCTCGGGAGCTCCCCGAATCGACGAGTGCGCGGACCCGCTACTTTTTGGCGAGGCTGGCCGCGACCAGGACTGCGGACCTCAGCGACACCGTGTGGGAGGCAGCGAGGGGAATCAGCGGCCGGGGAGGGGGCGCGGGCTCCCGCCGAACCTCACCTCACGCAACGACGCGGCGATCAGCGCTTCGACGGCCAACCGGCGTTCCTCGCTCGGACTGTTGGCGACCAGGTAGCCGTAGGTCGTCGCGCAGGCCAGCTCCAGGGC
>JBAVCA010000251.1:0-5686 GCA_049586475.1 Nocardioides sp. | reverse complement strand
CAGCAGAGGCCTGACCTTCTTGGCGCGGCAGCCGGTCAGGCGTCGAAGTCGACCGTCACCGCGTCTCCCACCGGGTAGGTCTGGCAGGTGAGCACGAACCCGCGCTCCACCTCCGAGTCGTCGAGCGCATAGTTGCGCCGCATGTCGACCTCGCCGTGGCAAGCGAGTGCCCGGCAGGTGCCGCACACCCCGCCCTTGCACGCGAAGGGCAGGTCGTTGCGGGTGGTAGCGGCACTGTCCAGGATCGAGCGGTCGCGCGGCATGGCTGCCGAGGTGGTGCGCCCGTCCAGGACGATCGTGACCTCGCTCGTCTCGCCCGCGACCACCGGGTCGAGACGGACTACCTCGGGCGGCGGCTCGTCGACGTAGAACAGCTCGAAGTGCACGCGCTCCCTCGGCACCCCCAGCTCGGCGAGCACCTCACGGGCATCGGCGATCAGGCCGAAGGGCCCGCAGAGCCAGACGTGGTCGAGCGCGGAGACGGGCACCAGGACGGCGAGCAGGCGGCGCAACCGTTCGGCGTCCAGACGGCCGGAGAACAGCTCGACGTCGCGTGGTTCCCGCGACAGCACGTGCACGAGGTCGAGGCGCGGGCCGTAGCGGTTCTTCAGGTCGGCGAGCTCCTCGGCGAACATCACCGTGCTGCTCGTTCGGTTGCCGTAGAGCAGCGTCACCTGGGCCTCGGGGTTGCTCAGCACGGTTGCAGCGATCGACAGCATCGGGGTGATGCCAGAGCCGGCGGCGATGCACAGGTGACGACCGCCGGCTGCAGGATCGACACCGAAGGTGCCCGTCGGGGTCTGCACCTCGACGACGTCACCAGGGCCGACCTCGCGCACCAGCCACGACGAGAAAAGACCGCCGGGGATCTCGCGCACGCCCACCCGCGGGCTGGCCCCCGCCGGAGCGCAGATGGAGTAGGAGCGACGGTGCTCCTCGCCATCGATGACGCGGCGCAACGTGAGCGACTGGCCGGCTCGGAAGTCGAAGGCCTCGACCAGGTCGTCGGGAACCTCGAAGGTCACCGCCGCCGCGTCGTCGGTCAGCGACTCGACCGAGGCCACGGTGAGCTGGTGGAAGGCCATCAGATCTCCTTGATGTGGTCGAACGGCTCCAGGCACGACACGCAGCGGTAGATCGCCTTGCACGCGGTCGACCCGAACTCCGAGGTGAGCTGGACGTCACGCGACCCGCACCGCGGGCAGAGCACGGAGCGGCGAGGCGGCAGCAGGGTGAGTGGCACGGGTCCGTCGTGGTGCGCCGCGGCACCGGGAGCCGAGAGTCCGGCGTCGGTCAGGGCTCGCCGTCCGCGCTCGGTGATCCAGTCGCTCGACCAGGCCGGGCTCAGCTGCACCCGCACGCGTACGTCGGCGTACCCGGCGTCGTGCAGTCGGTGCACGAGGTCGTCACGCATGGTGGCCATCGCCGGGCAGCCGGAGTACGTCGGCGTGATCGCCACCTCGACCCAGCCCGTCGACCCCTCAGGCCCGTCGTGCTCGGCGACGCTGCGCAGCACTCCGAGGTCCTCGAGGGTGAGCATCGGCATCTCGGGGTCGGTGACGCTCGCGGCCACCGCATAGGCAGTTCCGGACTGCGCCTCGGTGGTCGTGACCATCAGGCTCACCACCGCCCCGAAGGGTGCGCGCGAGCCACGACCTGCATCTCGGCGAGGAGGCGGCCCATCACCTCGGTGTGCCGACCGTGGCGGCCCATGCCTCCTCGGACCGCGCCGATCTGCGCGACCGCAGGCCGCTCGACTCCGCTCACCGAGAAGACCTGCTCGAGCACGACGTCGACCTCGGCGAGCAGCGTCGTCGGGTCGACACCCACGCCTTGTGATGTCGCCACCACCTCGACGGGGTGAGCGATGAAGAGCTCGTCGTGCATCGGCCAGATCAGCGCGAGAGCCGCGAGCAGGCGTCCGCGGGACTCCGCGGTGCCGTGGGCCAGGGTGAGGAACCAGCGTCCGGCGTAGTCGCGGTGGTAGGTCAGCTCCTTGACAGCCTTGACGGCCACCGCCGCGAGGACCGTGTCGCTGCTCGCGGTCAGGCGCTGCATCAGGGCGAGCCGGTAGGTCGAGAAGACGAGCAGGCGGGCGACGGTGACCGCGAAGTCGCCGTTGTCCGGCTCGACGAACCGGACGTTCGCGAAGTCGGCCTCGTCCCGGAAGAATGCGAGCGCATCCTCCGGCGGTACGGGGGAGCCATCTGGCAGAGCCGGCACCAGGGAAGAATCGGCCGCGGCCGCGCGGGCCAGCAGCAACCGGGCCTGCCCGAGGAGGTCGAGCGCTACGTTGGAGAGCGCGATGTCGTCCTCGAGGTCGGGGGCGTTGCTCGCCCACTGCGAGAGGCGGTGGGAGTAGATGAGGGCGTCGTCGCCCAGCATCAAGCAATAGCGCGCCAGGGTCGTAGCGTCGACGCCGTCGGGGATGGTGGTGTCGACGCCGGCGAGCGGGTCCTCGAAGTCGGTGCCGAACGCCCACTGAGAATCGTCGCCGCCGAGGAGGCCGTCGTACACGGACTCGTGATCGGTCATCGGTGCCTGCTCACATGTGGGGGACGTCGTCGGGAATGGCGTAGAACGTGGGGTGCCGGTAGACCTTGTCGCCGGCCGGTGCGAAGAGAGGGTCCTTCTCATCAGGGCTGGACGCCGCGATCGCGTCGGCGCGGACGGCCCAGATGCTGACGCCTTCGTTGCGTCTCGTGTAGACGTCGCGAGCGTGGCGTAGCGCCATCTCGTCGTCGGCGGCGTGCAGCGAGCCGACGTGGACATGGTTGAGCCCGCGCTTGCCGCGCACGAAGACCTCGTAGAGGGGCCACTCGGCCTGGACGCCGCCGGTCGGGCGGGGTGCGTCGGTCATCGTGCTGCCTCCTGCTGGGAGTCCTGCTGGGCTTCTCGTTGGCGCGCGGCGAACGCCGTCGCTGCCTCGCGCACCCAGGCGCCGTCCTCCCAGGCTCGGCGACGATGGGCGATCCGCTGAGCGTTGCACGGTCCACCGCCCTTGACGACGGTCATGAACTCGTCCCAGTCGGGCTGACCGAAGTCGTGGTGGCCGCGCTCCTCGTTCCACACCAGGTCCGGATCGGGCAGCGTCACGCCCAGGGCAGTCGCCTGTGGCACCGACATGTCGACGAACTTCTGCCGCAGCTCGTCATTGGTGTCGCGCTTGATGCCCCACGCCATCGACTGAGCGGTGTTGGGTGACTCGTCGTCGGGCGGGCCGAACATCATCAGCGCCGGCCACCAGAAGCGGTCGACCGACTCCTGGACCATCGCGCGCTGCTCCTCAGTGCCACGCATCATCGTGGCGAGCAGCTCGAAGCCCTGACGCTGGTGGAAGGATTCCTCCTTGCAGACCCGGATCATCGCGCGGCCGTAGGGTCCGTACGACGTCCGGCACAGCGGCACCTGGTTGCAGATGGCGGCGCCGTCGACGAGCCAGCCGATGGTGCCGACGTCGGCGTAGGAGAGCGTGGGGTAGTTGAAGATCGAGGAGTACTTCTGCTGGCCGTTGATGAGCTTTTCGGTGAGCTCGTTGCGGCTCACACCGAGGGTCTCGCAGGCGGAGTAGAGGTAGAGCCCGTGGCCGGCCTCGTCCTGCACCTTGGCCAGCAGGATTGCCTTGCGGCGCAACGACGGCGCGCGGGTGATCCAGTTGCCCTCGGGCTGCATCCCGATGATCTCGGAGTGCGCGTGCTGCGCGACCTGCCGCACCACCGTTGCTCGGTACTTCTCCGGCATCCAGTCGCGCGGCTCGATCCGCCCATGACGCGCCACCACGTCGTCGAAGGCGTCCTGCAGCTGCTGGACGTCGTCCGGAGCGAATGTCTCGGGTGGTGCGGTCACAGGTCCTCCAACCGGGCGCCTCTCGACAATTACAGACGCACTCGTCGGTAATAGTCTGACACGCGTGCCGCGGGGTGCGCAACGCTCCGTTCGGACCGCGGCGCTCGGGAGCGGATCTACCCTCCAGCCGACGAAGGGAACCGCGCCGAGCTGGGCTCCGAAAAAGCAAGAAGCCCGAGCCCCACGAGGAGAGCTCGAGCTGTGCCGATGCCCGAGGACATCACCTGGCGGAGGATAGGGGATTCGAACCCCTGAGGGCTTTCACACCCAACCCGCTTTCCAAGCGAGCGCCATAGGCCACTAGGCGAATCCTCCGTCGAGGATGCTACCCGTGCTCCTCCGCAGTCGGCCAATCGCCTATGGTTGAGCCAACCCCCCACGTGGCGGCATCTAGCTGAATCCCCCAGGGCCGGAAGGCAGCAAGGGCAGGCAAGCTCTGTCGGGTGCGTGGGGGGCCTCTTGCTTTTCGAGCCTTCCCCAGGGGCGCCTCCGCCCCGCCGTCCACCCCGCCGTCCGCGCCTGTGGGCGCGCCCTGTCGGGTGTCGGCTCCGGTCGTTAGGGTCGGGGGCGTGGACTCACCCCTCGCCCTCTACCGCCGCTACCGGCCGGAGACCTTCGCCGAGGTGATCGGGCAGGAGCACGTGACCGAGCCGCTGCGTGCGGCCCTCAGCAACAACCGCGTCAACCACGCCTACCTCTTCTCCGGGCCGCGCGGCTGCGGCAAGACCACCTCGGCGCGGATCCTCGCTCGGGCGCTCAACTGTGCCCTGGCCCCGGTCCCCGACCCGTGCGGTGAGTGCGACTCGTGCCGGGACCTGGCCCGCAACGGCCCAGGCTCGATCGACGTCATCGAGATCGACGCCGCTTCCCACGGTGGCGTCGACGATGCGCGCGACCTGCGCGAGAAGGCCTTCTTCGCGCCGGTACGCGATCGCTACAAGGTCTACATCATCGACGAGGCCCACATGGTCAGCTCGCAAGGCTTCAACGCCCTGCTCAAGCTGGTCGAGGAGCCACCGCCGCACCTGCGTTTCATCTTCGCCACCACCGAGCCGGAGAAGGTCATCGCGACGATCCGTTCGCGCACCCACCACTACCCCTTCCGGCTGATTCCGCCGCGGTTGCTCTCCTCCTACCTCACCGAGCTCTGCGAGGCAGAAGGCGTGAGCATCGAGCCGGCCGCGCTGCCGCTCGTCGTGCGAGCCGGCGCCGGCTCCGCGCGCGACACGATGTCGGTGCTCGACCAGCTGCTCGGCGGTGCCGGACCGGAGGGCGTGACCCACGCCCTGGCCAGCGGGCTGCTCGGCTACACCCCCGACACGCTCCTCGACGAGGTCGTGGACGCCTTCGCTGCCGGCGATGGCGCGTCGGTCTTCGGTGTCGTCGACAAGGTGATCGAGACCGGGCAGGACCCGCGTCGCTTCACCGAGGACCTCCTGCGCCGCCTGCGTGACCTGGTCATTGTCGCCGCCGTGCCGGACGCACCGGCGACGGGCCTGATCGATGTCTCGCAGGATCAGGGCGAGCGGCTGGTGGCGCAGGCCTCACGCTTCGGGCGTGCGGACCTGAGTCGGGCAGCCGACCTCGTCGCCACCGGGCTCACCGAGATGAGGGGCGCCACCGCACCACGTCTGCTCCTCGAGCTGATCTGCGCCCGGGTGCTCCTGCCCGGGGCCGACCACACCACCCAGGGCGTGCTGGCGCGCCTGGACCGGATCGAGAGGCGCGCCTCGATCACGGGCGCTGTCGCTGCTCCCGCCGCCACCCCCTCGCCGAGGCTGCCCGCCGAGCCGATCCGGATCGCGGCTCCCGAGTCGACGGCGGCTGCTCGGGTCACGGT
>JBAVCA010000250.1:0-3443 GCA_049586475.1 Nocardioides sp. | reverse complement strand
ATGATCAGCATGAAGACACCCAGCGCGAGGCCGGCGAACGCCGTCACCATGCCGAGCCCGCTGACACCGAACAGGCCGATCTGGGCACCGAACATGCCCAGCACGAGCTCCATCACACTGAGGCCGACCATGCCGAAGACACCGGCCATGACCATCCGCTGGAACTTCGCGCCGACCTTGATGTTGAAGAACTTGTAGACCGCGAGCGTGCCCGCGAAGGCCGCGAAGGTGCCGATCACGGCGCCTTGCACGACGCCGCCGCCGTACATCAGGTTGAAGAGCTTGCTGATGCCGCCAAGCGCTACACCTTCGAGCACCGCGAAGACGAGCACCAGCGCGGGGCTGATGACCTTCTTGAACGAGAGCACCATCGAGAGCGCGAAGGCACCGAGGGAGCCGATCGTGACCGCCGCAAAGAGCGACCCCAGATCCGAGGCCGGGGTGAGCTCGGTGACCTCGGGGGTCAGGACCCAGGTCGCGAGGGCGGTGATGATGACGACGCCGAGCGAGATCGCGGTCTTCTGCACGACCGTGTCGATGGTCATGCGGTCGGTACTGACGGGCGCCTGCGGTGCCTGGCCGTAGCCGGGCTGGTTGCCCGGACCGGTCTGGGCGGGCTGGCCGGGCTGACCGGTCGACCACGTGGACGGGTCGCCGTAGCCGGCGTACGTCTGGTTGCCACCGCCTGCTCGGCTGAACTCCTCCGAGCGACGGAACACCGGGTTGTTGGACTGCATTGGTCTCCTCCTTGGAGGCCGGATGAACATGGGAGAGCCGAGTCGGCCCTACATGGTGTCCAACGTACGGCATCGGCAATGAGTTCCGCGTGGGGCTGGGGTCCTGGGGGCGCAGCTGTGGACCCGCGGGCCGCCGAGACCTCGCGGAGAGGCGGCGTCTCCGATCGACTGCCGATCGACTGCTGCGACCTGGTCGTGCCCCCGGTGGGGGTCGAACCCACACTGAACCGGTTTTAAGCCGGCTTCCTCTGCCAATTGGGATACGGGGGCCCAGCTGGGGCTACAGGTATCGCTGCCGAGCGTAGACCGCATGTGCGCCTGCTACCCGATCCAGGAAAAGCAGCCCGGCGCAGTGGTCGATCTCATGCTGCAGGGCACGCGCCTCGAACGCCTCGGCCTCCACCGTCACGTCCTCCCCGGTGCCCGGCAGGCGACCGCGCACCACCAGGCGCGAGGCCCGCTTGACGTCACCGGTGAGGTCGGGGACGCTCATGCACCCCTCACGACCCCTGTCGTTGCGCGAGGACTCCACGATGGTGGCATTGCACAGCACGAACGCACCGTGATGTCCGCGGGTCTTGGGATGGTCGGTGACGTCGACACAGAAGACGCTCCACGGCACCCCGACCTGCGGGGCCGCCAACCCCACGCAGCCGGGGCTGACCCGCATGGTGGCCACCAGGTCGGCTGCGAGCTGAACCACCTCGGCGCTCATGGGATCCACGTCGGCTCCGGGCGAGGACAGCACCGGGTCCGGGGCGCGCACCACCTCGAGCACCCGCCCCACGACGCCGAGCTCGTCCGCACTCCAGTCCCGGACCCGGCTCACAGGTCGTCGGCCTCGGCCGACCGCAGGCTTGCCTCGACGCCGAGGTCGGAGGCCGCTGCGCCGATGGCCCGTCGGAGGCTGTCGACGTCGGCTTCTGCGGGCAGGTCGATCTCGGCGACGACGAGGTAGAGCGAGCCCGTCAGACGTGTCGTCAGGTCAGTGATGTTGCCACCCGACCGAGCGACCTCCGCCAGGATCGCCGAGACGATCCCGGGTCGGTCGCCACCGTGCACCGACAGGATCCAGGGCGAACCCAGCGACACCTCGCCACCGTCGTGCGCGACTTCTCGCACCGTGACCGTCAGCGACCCGTCGGACGTCAGCGACGCCAGGGACGCCTCGATGTCGCCGGTGCTGGCTGCTCCCGAGCTGAGCAGCATCATCGAGAAGTGCCCCCGCAGGAGCGTCATCGTCGAGTCCTCCAGGTTGAGCCCGAGCCGGGCCAGCTGCTCGGTGGTCTCGGCAATGATGCCGGGGCGGTCCTGTCCGAGGACGGTGATGGCGTGCAGCGTCTGGAAGTCGGTCACCCGGTCATTCTGGCAGCGTGGGCGGCCCGACCCAGCACGTCGTCCAGCATCGGCTCGGTCAGCCGGCCGGTGAAGGTGTTCTGTTGGCTGGGGTGGTAGCACCCGAGCAGTGTCACGCTTTGCCGGTCACTGCCCTGTTCACTTACCTGGTCACTGCCCTGGTCCGTCGGCGAGGCGGTGAGGATCACCTCCGCGCCGTGGCCGAAGCGCGGCTTCGGTCGCGGCACGTCCCACCCTGCTCGTCGTACTGCGCGCAGGGTCGCCTCCCAGCCGATTCCCCCTAGCGCCACCACCACGCGCAGGCTCGGTGTGATCAAGGCGAGCTCCCGGTCCAGCCACGGGGCGCAATTGGCGATCTCGTCGGTGGTCGGCTTGTTCTGCGGCGGCGCGCACCGCACCGCGGCCACCATCCGAGTGTCGATGAGCTCCAGGCCGTCGGCGGCGTCCGTGCTGGTCGGCTGCGATGCCAGGCCGACCCGGTGCAGGGAGGCAAACAACCAGTCGCCCGACCGGTCGCCGGTGAAGACCCGCCCGGTGCGGTTGGCACCGTGAGCTGCGGGGGCCAGGCCGACGACGAGGATACGAGGCACCGTCGAGCCGAACCCTGCGATCGGACGGCCCCAGTAGGGCTGCTCTGCGTACGACGCCCGCTTGGCGAGTGCGACCTGCTCACGCCACTCGACGAGCCGGGGACAACGTCGGCAGGTGCTGATGTCGGCCCCGAGGTCACCGAGAGCCGTGCCACGCTCGGCGGCCGGATCGCCGGGCCAGCCGGTGCCGGGCGGCACCGGGGAGACGAAGCACTGTCTCGTGCGCGGATGTGGGAGCTCGGCAGCCATCACGACCTCACTCCAGGAGGGACGCGGCAATGCCGTCGAGGATGTCGCACTCCGAGACCAGGAGCTCGACTGCTCCGGTGCGCGCCAGCACGCGGGACAGGATCAAGGCTCCGGCGCCGATGACGTCGGCGCGACCCGGATGCATCCAGGGCAGGTCCCGGCGCTCGGCAATGGTCAGGGACAGCAGCTGGGCCACGTGAGCATTCACATCCGAGATCCGCAGAGACCGGCTGTCGATCGCCTCCCGGTCGTAGGCCGCGAGGTTCAGCACGCCTGCGGCCACGGTCGTGATCGTGCCGGCGACTCCGACCACCGTCGTCGTCGCACTGAGGTCGACGGGGCACTTGTCGAGCGCCGCCTCGATGTCGGCCGCCACGGCCTCGATCTGTTCGGCCGTCGGTGGGTCACCGAGGACATGACGTTCGTGCAGCCGCACGGAACCGATGTTCATCGAGTACGCGGCGGCCGGAGCAGGCGCGCCGGGACAGCCCAGGATCAGCTCGGTCGACCC
>JBAVCA010000249.1:0-1837 GCA_049586475.1 Nocardioides sp. | reverse complement strand
CCGTAACATGGGGAACGTAGAGGGTCGTACGCGTTCTGGAGGTGGGTCGGCGCGTCGTGTTCGACGTACCCGAAAGGCGCCACTCGTGAGCCCGCTCGCCCCTTCCTCCACACCCGATCTCAGCCCGCTCTCGCCACTCGGCAGCTATCGCCGGCTGCTTCGCGTCGCCGGCCCTGGCTACGTGACCGTCGCGTTCCTGGGTCGACTGCCGCTCGCGATGAGCCAGCTCGGCACCCTCCTGCTGGTCTCCAGCGCCTCGGGGAGCTATGGCCTGGGCGGCCTGACCGCGGGAGCCCTGGCGATCGCCAACGCCCTCGGCTCCCCTCTCGCCGGCGCACTGGCTGATCGGATCGGTCAGCGCCCCGTCGTGCTCGTCCAGTCCCTTCTCGGCGCATTGGGCCTCAGCGCCCTGGTCCTCGCCGTGCACACCGGGATGAGCGACCAGGTCGTCGTCGCCGTGGCTGCCCTCACGGGCCTCACACTCCCCCAGATCGGGTCGCTGGCGCGGGTGCGTTGGCGGCCGCTGACCGTGGATGCAGGAGAATCCGGTCCTCAGCAACGGCGTCTGGTCGACGCGGCGTTCTCCTACGAAGGGGCCGCCGACGAGGCGTCCTTCGCCATCGGCCCGGCCCTGGTCGGCGTTGCCGCCGTGGCGGTCTCGCCCGGCGGCGCACTGCTGCTCGCTGCTGGTCTTCTCGCCGTGTTCGGTGTGGCGTTCGCCCTGGACCCTTCTGCCCGTCTCGCCCATCTCGCCCACCTCGGCCGCACCGTGGTCAGCGACGGACGCTTGTTCACCGTGGCCCTTGGCGTGCTGGCGTTGGGCCAGCTGTCCATCGGGATGCTCTTCGGCGGCACGCAGACCGGCGCTACCGTGCTCGCCACCGAGGCCGGGCAGCCGGGCGTTGCCGGGCTCGTCCACGCCACCCTCGGGGTGGGCAGCGCAGCGGCGGGCATCTTGACCGCTTACCTCCCGGCCAAGATCGGCCACGAGCGGCGCGCCCTGGTTGCCTCGGCCGCACTGGTGGCCCTCTCCCTCCCGCTGCTGCTGGCCGACGGGTTGGTTGCGGTCACGCTGATCGTGCTCGTGCTGGGCCTGGCCGTAGCGCCGTACATGATCGCGATCTTCTCGCTCGCCGAGCGCGTCGTCCCCGCGCACCGGGTCGGTACGGCGATGACCCTGCTGGCCGCCGCGACCGGCGTCGGGTACGCGCTCGGCTCCACGGTCGCCGGGCGCCTCGGCGACGCCAGTGGCTCGACTGCCGCGTTCAGCGTCAGCGTCGGAGCCACCGTGCTCGCCGTCACCCTGATGGGCACCCAGCAGCGCCGGCTCCGTCGTGCCGTCGAGGAGCAGACCCAGGCTGCCCCGGCTGAGGCCTGACTGAGTGCGAACAGCGCCGGACAGGTGCGAGTACCTCGCCACCGAGCAAACCGAGCGCCAGCTCAGGAACAGCTGGCGCTCGACGTGCGGGGGTCTGAGGACTCAGGCGTCGGCGGAGACCTTCTGGCGACGCGCGGTCTGCTCGAGGCGAGCCTGCGCGGCGCGGCGGACCTTCTTGCCGCCCGTCGACATCTTGTAGAGCAGGCCCAGCTGCTGCGGGACGTTCTTGATCGTGGTCGTGGCCAGGAAGTCGTTGGGCAGCGAGAGCCGCACGACCTTGTGCCAGGCGCTGTAGACCTGCCGGGGAAGCGTGCCCTCGACGTAGGTGAGGCCGTAGGTCTCGAAGACCTGCTTGACCTGCGGCGCGATCTCGGCGTACCGGCTGCTGGGCAGGTCGGGGTAGAGGTGGTGCTCGATCTGGTGGCTCAGGTTGCCGGTCATCAGGTGCATGGCCTTGGA
>JBAVCA010000248.1:0-2065 GCA_049586475.1 Nocardioides sp. | reverse complement strand
TGGCGACGGTCGGCCACGGCCACGGCACCGAAGTCGGCCGAGGTGGCGCCGTACTCGTGCATGTAGCGGCGGGCCTGCATCGCCACGGTCGCGGCCGGTGTGCCGAGACCGAACGGGTAGCTCCAGGCGTTGTCGAGGCCGTTGGTGTTGACCTGGGTGGCGGCAGCGACCGAGAACTGGCCGAACCTGCTCTCGGAACGTTCGTTGAAGCCGCGGTAGGCGACCACCACATCGGCGATGCCGGTCGCGACCGCCATGGCTGCTTGCTGCACCGTGGCGCAGGCAGCTCCGCCTCCGTAGTTGATCCGGCTGAAGAAACGCAGGTCGTGCACCCCGAGCTCGCGGGCTACGGCGATCTCCGAAGAAGTGTCCATGGTGAACGTCGTCAGTCCGTCGACATCAGCGACGGTCAGCCCGGCATCGTCGAGGGCGTGCTGCACCGCTTCGACCGAGAGCTGGAGCTCGGAGCGGCCCGAAGCCTTGGAGAACTCCGTGGCTCCGATACCGGCGATCGCGGCCTTCCCGCTGAGCGTGCCCATCAGTCGGTCACCGTGACCTTGACGGTGCCGGTGACGTGGTCGCCGAGCGAGACCTTGCCGACGATCGAGATCGTGGCGACCCCGTCCGCGACGTCGGCGACCTCGCCGGTGAACGTCAGGGTGTCGTAGGGGTACGCCGGCGCACCGAGGCGGATCGCGATCCCGCGGACCTCGGTGGTCGGACCGGCCCAGTCGGTGACGTACCGCTCCACCAGACCGGTCGAGGTGAGGATGTTCAAGAAGATGTCCTTCGACCCGTGCGACTGCGCCAGGTCCCGGTCGTGGTGCACGTCCTGGAAGTCGCGGGTGGCGATGGCGGTGCTGACCACCAGGGTGGGCGTGATCGGCACGCCCCACTCCGGGACGGTCGTGCCCAGCGTCAGCGCCGGTGCCGTGGTCGTCATGCGAGCCTCCAGAGTGGCAGGGTCAGGTCGTCGTCCACGCGGTTGAAGTCCACCTGCACCGCCATCCCGATCTCGACCGCCGACACGTCGGCCACGTCGACGAGCTCGCCGAGCATCCGCAGTCCCTCCTCGAGCTCGACGAGCACGATCACGATCGGCAGCTCCTTGCCCGGCACCGGTGGGTGCCGGTGCACGACGTAGGAGAAGACGGTGCCGCGTCCGGACGCCACCACGTGGCCTCGGTCGAGCGCGCCGCAGTCCGGGCAGGCCGGGCCAGGCGGGAAGCGCAGCGACGCGCACGCGTTGCAGCTCTGGAGTCGCAGCTCGCCGGCGGCAGTGCCGTCCCAGAAGAACTGCGAGTCCCGGTTGATCATGGGTCGGGTGATGGTCATGCCGGGGCCCCCTGGTCGGCGGCAGTCTTGCGCGGCACGAACTTCAGCACCCGAAAGAGCATCGTGGCAACGGTCTCGTCGCCGACGTACCAGGTGTTGCGCGACGAGACGAAGTAGCCGACGCCCATCCCGGTGGTCTTCGGCCCGACGACGGACTCCAGCGCGGTGGTGACCCGCACCTGCTCCCCCACCTTGAGAGTGCGGTGGTACTCCTGCTCGCAATTGGTGCCCAGGACGGCGGTGAAGCCGGCGTCGGTGAGGACGTTCATCATCCCGTGCAACGGGTCGTCGGCCGGCGGCTTGCCGCCCAGTCCGTACATCGTCCAGACCTGGGCCATCGACGGCGGCGCCTCACCGTCGTGCCAGCGCGGGTTGTCGTTACCCATCGCCTCGACCCAGTTGTTGATCGTGGGCTGGTTGACCGGGTCCCTGCCCTCGCGCTCGGCGGCCTCGCCGAGCGCCTTGATCCGTTCGGCCTCGGCCATGATCCGCTCGTGCACGCCGGCCTCGACGCCTGCCGCGGTCGCTGTCATCGCGGGACCCGCGGGAGCGCCAAGCCGAACATCGCGATCAGCTCGCGCTGAACCTCCTGCACCCCACCACCGAAGGTCAGGACGAGGTTGCGCTTGATCTGCCCGTCGAAGTAGTCCATCAACGCTTTGGTCTCCGGCTCGGCCGGGTCGCCGTAGCGGTGCACGATCGCGATCAGGTCGGCGGCGATGTGCTGCAC
>JBAVCA010000247.1:0-7596 GCA_049586475.1 Nocardioides sp. | reverse complement strand
CAGGGCATCGCCCGGATGTTCGACGTCGATCCACTGCCCTACGCCGAGCGGCGGCTCACGACCGGGCTCCCCGTCGGCGAGGAGCGACCCGGTGTCGTACACGCGCTCCACGTCGACGCGGAGTCCGCTCTGCTGGAATACCTCAACCTCTACTACAAGCTGGGCCGGGTGAGCCGGTCGCTCGACCGCTTCGGCGTGATCGAGTTCGCCACGACGATCGCTCCTGGCGTCCGCGACGTGCTGCTCACCGGCAAGATCTTCGAGGCAGTCCAGCGCAACAGTCGCAACAAGGGCGCCATCGAGTACGACGCCGTGGTCCTCGATGCTCCGCCCACGGGACGCATCACCCAGTTCCTCAACGTCAGCAACGAGCTGGCCGGCCTTGCCCGGGTCGGCCCTATCAAGGCGCAGGCGGACACCATGATGACCCTCTTCCGCTCCCCCCGCACCGCCGTTCACCTGGTCACCGTCCTGGAGGAGATGCCCGTGCAGGAGACGGCCGACGGCATCGCCGACCTCCACCGCAACGACCTGCCGGTGGGTGGTGTCATCGTCAACCTCGTGCGACCGCAGGAGCTCACCCCTCAACAGCTTGCCGACACCGATTCCTCGGTCGTGGCGCGCGACTTGGCTGCAGTCGGCCTGGGAGAGCATTCGTCACTGGTGGACGGTCTGGTGAGAGAGGCTCACGAGCACGCACAACGCCGCTCCCTCGAGGCTGCCCAGCGCCACCTGGTCGCGGCCCTGGACGTGCCGGTCTACGAGCTCCCGCGGCTGCCGCAGGGCGTCGACCTCGGGGTCCTCTACGAGCTGGCCGGCCATCTGCGCGCACAAGGCCTGGCCTGAGATGGCGAGCAAGCGCACCGGGCGGACCCGGGTCGGCCCAAGCGGGCCCGCTGCGGCACCGCTCGACATCGACCAGCTGCTCGACGACCGCGGCGTCGGCATCATCGTCTGCTGCGGCTCCGGCGGTGTCGGCAAGACGACGACTTCTGCGGCCCTCGCCCTGCGCGCCGCCGAGCGCGGCCGCCAGGTGGTCGTGCTGACGATCGACCCCGCCCGCCGGCTGGCCCAGGCGATGGGCATCGAGGCCCTCGACAACACCCCCCGCCCGGTCACCGGCGTCGACGCCGCGGCGGGCGGCACCCTCGACGCGATGATGCTCGACATGAAGCGGACCTTCGACGAGGTCGTGGAGGCTCAGACCACGCCGGAGAAGGCTCGAGCGATCCTGGAGAATCCCTTCTACATCACCCTGTCGAGCTCGTTCGCGGGCACGCAGGAGTACATGGCGATGGAGAAGCTCGGGCAGATCCGCGCCGACGCCCAGGAGACCGGCAGCTACGACCTGATCGTCGTCGACACCCCGCCGTCACGCTCGGCGCTCGACTTCCTCGACGCACCCGAGCGACTGTCGCGGTTTCTCGACGGTCGGTTCATCAAGCTGATGCTGGCCCCGGCCAAGGGCCCAGCTCGCCTGGTCTCTGCGGGCTTCGGCCTCATCACCAACGCACTCACGCGCATCCTGGGCGCCCAGGTGCTGCGCGACCTGCAGATCTTCGTGGCGGCCATCGACACCGTCTTCGGCGGCTTCCGGCAGCGGGCGATGAAGACCTACGCGCTGCTCCAGGACAACGAGACCGCGTTCCTCGTCGTCGCCTCACCCGAACCGGACGCACTGCGCGAGGCGGCCTACTTCGTCGAACGGCTGAGCGAGGACGAGATGCCCCTCGCGGGCCTGGTGATCAACCGCGCGAGCCGCGCCCCGACGGGGGAGATCTCGGCGGACGAGGCGATGTCAGGCGCTGCGCGGCTGCGAACGGAGGACCCGTCGTCGGTGACGGCGGGGTTGCTGCGCTTGCACGCTGACCAGATGCGCCTGGTCGAGCGCGAGGCGATCCTGCGGGCACGTTTCGCTCGCGCCCACCCGCAAGTAGCGACCACCTCGGTCCCAGCGCTGTCCACCGACGTCCACGACCTCGGCGGCCTGCGGCGCATCGGCGAGCTGCTGGCTGCGCCACTCGGAGCCGACGGAGGTTGACCGCGCCCCGGCACGGCGACCCTCCGGTGAAGTTTCGCCGCGGGCCGGTCCGGGTCAGCGCGGGCCCGAAGAGGGCCGGTCCGGTCTAGACGGTGACTGGGGGTGCGGCAGCTGCGGGGCCGACGGACTCCTGCTTGGCGTTCATCAGCACCGAACGCCACGAGGCGGCCGGCCTGCGACGCAGCAGCGCACGACGTTCGCGCTCGGTCATGCCGCCCCAGACACCCCACTCGATCTGGTTGTCCAGCGCCTCGGCCAGGCACTCGGTGCGTACCGGACAGCTCAGGCACAGCTGCTTTGCTTTGTTCTGCTCCGCACCGCGGACGAACAGCTCGTCCGGCTTCTCGGCCTTGCAAGCGGCGCGCGGCGCCCAGTCTTCAACCCACATTTGATGTCCCCACATCGGATTCAGCACAAGTCGGCATCCCGTCGACGCCTTGTCAGTCGTTCCAGCAATGTGAAAGGTAAAGAATATTTCGACTCGCTGCCAGACACGTTCGACCCAGATTGTGTAGTCACAAATGACTAGTCGGCTGTGATCAGGCCGCACTAGGGCTCGCCTGCTCTGGGCCTGCAGGAGGCCCGTCCTGGGCCCGTCCTGGGCCGAAACCCGGTCTCGCGGCACGACCGGCGAGAAATCGCCCGGCCTCCACTCCTCACGTACATTGGGGTGGTGTCCAGACCACCCTCCGAGCGCCCGCACGCCACCACGGTCTTGTCCCATCTCTCGGTGATGGTCGTCGTCTCGGTCATCCTCGGGATCGTCGTTGCCGGCCTGGCAGTCCCGTTCGCCGGAATCCTGGGCTTCGCGGCCAGCAACACTGCAGACGGGATCGACAACCTGCCCACGGAGCTCGAGACCGACGCCCTCCCGCAGAAGACCACGATGGTCGATGCCAACGGCAACACCATCGCAAGCATCTTCGACGAGAACCGGGTGAACGTCTCGCTCGACCAGATCAACCGTCGCATGGTCAAGGCACTGGTCTCGATCGAGGACTACCGCTTCTACCAGCACGGCGCTCTCGACTTCAAGGGCACCGTGCGCGCGTTCTTCACCAACGCCGCCGCCGACGGAGTGGTCCAGGGCGGGTCCACGCTGACGCAGCAGCTGGTCAAGCAGACCCTGCTGAGCCAGGCTGCGCCCGAGGACCGGGCCGCAATCACCGACGACACCTACGCTCGCAAGCTCAGGGAGCTCCGCTACGCGATCGCCCTGGAGAATCGACACTCCAAGGACTGGATCCTGGAGCGTTACCTCAACATCGTCTACTTCGGCGACGGCGCCTACGGCGTGCAGGCCGCTGCGCAGCACTTCTTCGGCGTCAACGCGAAGAAGCTCAACCTCAACCAGTCCGCGATCCTGGCCGGGCTGGTGCAGAACCCCAGCGCGTTCGACCCCACGGACTATCCGGAGAAGGCCACAGCCCGCCGCAACGTCGTGCTGAACAAGATGGCCGAGCTCAACGTGATCACGCAGAAGAAGGCCGACCAGGTCAAGGACCGTCGGCTCGGTCTGAACGTGCAACCGAGCAACAAGGGGTGCGCGAACTCGGCCGCTCCGTTCTTCTGCGCCTACGTCCTGAAGTACCTCGAAGCCGATCCGGCTCTGGGAGAGACGGCCGAGGACCGGAAGCTCCTGCTGGAGTCGGGTGGGCTGACGATCCAGACCACCCTCGACCTCGGGTTCCAGCAGGCTGCCGACACCTCGGTGAAGAACCGCGTCCGCGCCACTGACCAGGCGATCGGCGCTCTGGCGATGGTCGAGCCCGGCACCGGCGAGGTGCGAGCCATAGCCCAGTCGCGGCCGATGGGCCGCAACGGCGACCTCGGGCAGACCTTCCTCAACTACGTCGTGCCGTCGCAGTACGGCGACAGCAACGGCTTTCAGGCGGGCTCGACGTTCAAGGTCTTCGTGCTGGCCACCGCGATCGAGAACGGCACGCCGCTCAACCAGACCTTCCCGGCACCCAACAGCACCGTGTTCGCCCAGGCCGACTTCGCCAACTGCTCCGGCGAGCCAGGCTTCGTCGGCACGTTCCCGATGCAGAACTCGGTGACCTCACGCGGGGTCGAAAACCTCTACACCGGCACCCGCAACTCCATCAACACCTTCTTCTTCAACCTTGAGCGGGAGACCGGGGTCTGCGACCCGTTCGCGCTCGCCAAGAGGATGGGCGTGCAGCTGACCGCAGCCAAGGGCAAGTACGCCAAGGACGGGCGCCTGCTGGTCTCACCCGAGCGGATCCCGAACTTCACCCTGGGCGTCGCCGACGTCAGTCCCCTGGAGATGGCTGAGGCGTATGCGACCTTCGCCGCCCGGGGGCTGCACTGCACCGCACGACCCGTGACCCAGATCTCGGACGCCTCGGGCAACGTGTTGAAGTCCTACCCGAAGAAGTGTCAGCAGGTCATGCAGCAGAGCACGGCGGACGCGGTCAACGACATCCTCCGCGGTGTGATCGAGAGCGGTTTCGCCTCCGCGCAGCGGCTCTCGGTGCCTGCGGCCGGCAAGACCGGCACCACCGGCACCACGGACAAGTCGCCGTCGGTGTGGTTCGTCGGGTACACCCCGCAGCTCGCCACCGCCGCGATGGTCGCCGGCGCCAACGAGTTCGGCACCCCGATCGGCCTCGACGGCCTCGTCATCAACGGCGTGAGCGTCACCGCCTCGGGATCAGGACTGGCCGCGCCCATCTGGGGCGATGCCATGAAGGTCATCGACGACCGGCTGGACAGCGTTCCGTTCGTCTTCCCCTCGACCGTCCTCGGCGCCGGGCAGACGTCCGTCTCGCCGCCGCCGACGACGACATCGCCCTCGCCACCGTCCTCCACACCGCCCTCCTCGCCACCGCCGCCGCCCAGCAACAACGGGAACGGCAACGGGGGGCGCGGCCGCTAAGCCAGCTGGCGGCGCACCTCGGCGGCGACGGCACCGCCGTCGGCACGCCCCTTGACCTGGGGCTGCACCAGTCCCATCACCTTGCCCATCGCCTTCATCCCCTCACCGGCTGCGCCGACCTGCTCGACCGCGGCCGTGACGATCTCGGCGATCTCATCGGCACCGAGCTGCTCGGGGAGGTAGTCGGCGATCACCGCTGCCTCAGCAACCTCCTTGGCTGCACTCTCAGCGCGCCCACCCTCCTCGAAAGCGACCGCGGCCTCGCGGCGCTTCTTCGCCTCGCTGGAGAGCACCCCGACGACCTCATCGTCGGAGAGCTCGCGGGCCTCCTTGCCGGCTACCTCGGCGTTGGTGATGGCGGTGAGCACCATCCGCAAAGTGCCCGAGCGCAGCTCGTCGCGAGCCTTGATCGAGGTGGTCAGATCGGCTCGGAGCCGGGCCTTGAGAGTGCTCATGTGCGCCATTGTGGCAGCCTCGTCCCATGACACTCGCTCGGTCGGTGGCCGCCACAGCAGGAGCCGCCGTGCTCAGTGGTCTCGCGCTGACCGGGTACGGGCTGAGCGAGGCTCGCCGCTACACGCTGCGCCGGGTGGACCTACCGGTGCTTCCGCCGGGCGCTCCCCCGCTGCGCGTTTTGCACCTCAGCGACCTGCACCTCACCCCCGGACAGAGCCGCAAGCTCGACTGGATCCGTGGACTGGCTGCCCTGGAGCCCGACCTGGTGGTCGACACCGGTGACAACCTGTCACACCGCGACGCGGTGCCGGTCCTCTGCGAGGCACTCGGGGGGCTGCTCGACGTCCCCGGCGTGTTCGTCCACGGCTCCAACGACTACTTCGAGCCGACCCTGCGCAATCCCCTGCGCTACCTGCTGCCCGACGACGGAACGCGGCACACGGACTCCGCAGAGCTGCCATGGCGCGACCTCAGCCGGCGCTTCGGCGAGGCCGGATGGCGCGACCTGACCAACCGCCGGGACACGGTGGTGGTGCGCGGCGTCCGCTTCTCCTTCGCCGGCGTGGATGATCCACACCTGCGCTACGACCGGCTCGACCTGATTGCCGGTCCGGCCGACCCGGCGGCAGACGTCCGCCTGGGCGTCGCCCACGCGCCATACCTGCGGGTCCTCGACCAGTACGCCGCCGACGGGTACGACGCGGTGCTGGCCGGGCACACCCACGGCGGCCAGGTCTGCCTGCCCGGGGGGCGGGCACTGACCACCAACTGCGATCTCGACCCCGCGCGCGCCCGGGGCCTGCACCGCCATCCGGCCAGGTCCCGCGAGGGAGACCCAGACTCGACCTGGTTGCACGTCTCCGCCGGGCTGGGGACCAGCCCGTACACGCGGGTACGCGTCGCGTGTCGACCCGAAGCGACGCTGCTCACCCTGGTACCACGCAACCTTTCCGGTGCCCCAAGCCGCTAGACCGGGCCCCGGATTCGCACGATGCCCCGGATTGCGAGTCACTCGAACGGCTCCGGTATGCTCACTCGCGAGTGAGCCGACCACGTCGACTCTCTTTCGGGCTGTGGCGCAGCTTGGTAGCGCGCGTCGTTCGGGACGACGAGGCCGCAGGTTCAAATCCTGTCAGCCCGACACCTCAATCTCGCTGATGACCCCGGCACCGCCTCGTGCGGGCCGGGGTCTTTCGCGTCCGTGGGAGACTCGGTCCATGGGAGCAGACGAGCCGCAGGAGCCCACCGAACCGAGCCTCGCACCGCCGAGACTCTTCCGCCGGCGCGTGCAGCCGACTGTCGACCCACCTTCGCCCGAGCAGGCGCCAGCAGTCGCGCAACGCGACGTCCCACCGGCTCCTGTGCGGCAGCCCGCAGCCCGTGAGGACGTGGCTCCTGAAGCCGCGACGTCCGAGGCGCACGATCGTCGGGCCTCTGTCTTCACCGATTCTGGCAGCGACACCTCGCAGCAGGTCGTGGCACCAGTGGTCATCGCCCAGGCCGAGCGGGCGCCCCGTCGGCCGCTGGTCGTGCCGGCCACGCTGACCGCGGCTCTGGTCGGCCTGGTGACCGGGATGGCGCTGCTTGGCTTGATGTGGGTGGGCTTCCGCGGCTGTGACGCCCTGAGCGGCACGGCGTCCTGCGGCAAGGGTCCGGGGTTGGTGGCGCTCGTCGTCATCTTCTCCCTCACCGTGGTCGTCGGACGGGTCCTGCTCGGATTGCTGAAGCTGCCGGAGCCGCTGATGACCAGCTTCTTGGCGGTGGGCGTCACCAGCCTGGTGGCGACACTCCTGCTGAGCGGCCTGTTCGACAGCGCCGCGATCCTGGTGGTGCTGCCGCTGCTGAGCGCGGCGGCCTTCGCAGGCAGCTGGTGGGTCGCCACGCAGCAGGTCGACCTCGACGCCTGAGTCAGATCGATCTGCAGGCGGGCCCCAGCACGCCCGGGTCAGCGTGCGGCGAGCAGCTCCGCGATCTGGACCGTGTTGAGCGCGGCCCCCTTGCGCAGGTTGTCGTTGGAGATGAACAACGCCAAGCCTCGCTGGTCGGGCACGCCCTCGTCCTGCCGCAGCCGGCCGACGTACGACGGGTCCCGCCCAGCCGCCTGGAGCGGCGTGGGGATCTCGCACAGCTCGACGCCGGCGGCGTTCCCGAGCAGCTCGCGGGCCCGTCCGACCGGCAGCGAACGGGCGAACTCGGC
>JBAVCA010000246.1:0-8575 GCA_049586475.1 Nocardioides sp. | reverse complement strand
ACAGGCCAGGCGACAGGTCCTCCCGACAGGCCGTGACAACGAACGGCAGGCGCGTCAGCTGGCCGCTCGTCCGACGGCAGCGGTCATGAGGTCACGCATCACAGTCTCGAGCCCGTCCGGCTGCAGCGGGCCACCCACCTCGGCGTACGACAGCACGAGCAGTCGGTCGCCGACCTGGGCGATCCCCATCCGGTCGAACCACATGCCGTCGCACTCGGTGCAGATCTCAGGGTCGCCATAGGTGAACAGTCGCCACTCGACGTACTCGCCCCCCGCGAGTGCTCCCGGGCGCGTGTAGGGGCCCGCCTTCAGCCCCGCGAACTCCTCGCAGGTCGAGAGCTGGGTCCCTACCTCGGCCAAGGCGCCCGAAGCGCTGTCAGCGTCGGGGAACTCGTAGATTGCGGTGCGCATCCGTGCCATCGGCACGTCGCTGGGATTCGTCACCTGGGGGTCGAAGGCGGGTAGCGCCTCGGCGGCCGACGTCACCGAGGCGACGTCGTACCCGACCGGCATGCACTGCAGGACGGGTTCGCCTCCCGGGTTCACGTCAACCCATTCGCCCAGCCGATCGCGGGACGGCAGGTCGCCCACCTCCAGGAGGTCGCTCTGCTGGAGCGCCTCTGCCTCGGGGCTGGGGTCAGCGCTGGGACTGGGGCTCGGGTCGGTGACCTGGGTGGTCTGCTGCTCGGCGGGCGGCAGCGCGTCCACGTCGCCCCCGCCGCTCAGAGCGGCGAGAGGGGCGGCGATCAGAGAGACCACGGCGACGGCACCGGCGGCGGCCAGGCCGATATTGCGGCGCCGCAAGCGGTCGCCCCGGCGGCGGATGTCAGCAGCGTCGAGAGGCACCGGGACCTCCGGGTCGAAGTGGGCGAACAGCTCGTTGACGTCGGTGGGCTCAGGCATGACGGGCGCCTCCCTCGATCGTGCCCGGCAGGGCGTCGTCGGACAGCAGGGCCGCCAGCGCGGCGCGACCGCGGCTGAGCCGGGCCTTGATGGTGCCTTCGGGAGTGTCGAGCTCCACGGCGACCGCGTGGACCGGAAGGTCGGCGAGGTGGTGCAGGACGATGGCCTGACGCTGGGCCGCGGGCAGCTGCTTGAGCGCCTCGACGAGCGCCACACGGGTCTCGTCGACCGGTTGCGTGCTCGTCGGGAGCGACACCGCCCGGTCCGGGCCGCGCCGCGCGATCTTGACCCGCCGCCATCTGCTGACGGCGATCCGGTGCGCTGTGACCCGTACCCACGCCTCAGGGTGGTCGGCCTGGCTGAGCTTGCGTCGATGGGCCCAGGCTCGGACGAACGCCTCCTGGACGCACTCCTGTGCCTCGTCCAGGTCGCCGATCATCGCGTAGACCTGGCCGGTCAGGCGCCGGAACGACGCGGTGTAGAACTCGTCGAACTCGTCCTCGTCCATCCCCGCCCCCTCTCTCCTTCAGTGGTGTCTCGAGAGCGATACGCGTGGCGACGGACTCCGGTTGCAGTCGGGTCAGGACTTTCGCGGACCGGGCAGCTCGGCCAGTCGGTCCAGGGCGCGCTGGCTGAGCGCAACGAACTCGATGTTGCCCAGGTCGGCGGGGTCGTCCGGGAAGAAACCGACCTGTGAGACCGAGGTCCCGTCTCGCATGATGGCCATGAAGAAGGTGACCGTCCTGGCGTCGGTGACCTCGACCCGGATGCTCCACGCCGTCAGAGACGTGTTCTTGGAATCTGTACGAGCGATCCGGGCGACGTCGGTGTTGAGCGAGTCGCACGAGCTCAGCTGACTGCGCACCCGCTCGACGAGGGCGGCGGCCCGCTTGGTCGGCAGGGACGCCACGGTCTGGGTGAGGCCGAACTCCGTGGGGAGGTTGGCACCGGGGATCACGAACGTGCGGGTCGCGCTGTTGGTGAACGGCTTACCGGCGTAGCGCCCCTGGAAGGTCGTCTTGTCGCACGCGGAGGCGGCGTCGTTGGTGACGGGTCTGCGGGGCTCAGTGCCGACCCATCCCTTCTTCACGGCTCCCAGTGGCGGCAGGTCGAGCTCCGAGAGCATCGCCGGGGCGTCACCGGCCACCAAGGGGGGACGCACTGCCAGGACCGGGTCCTGAGCACCACAGGCGCCGGCGTCCGGTAGTGAGCAGAGTCGGTCGACGGCGCTGGACAGCATCCGGGCCGACGCCCGCCGACCGCTCAGGCCAGGCTCGTCGTCGACGGGGGTGGTCAGCACGTTGGTGGTGGTGTAGACCCCCGTGCGGGCGACGGCGATCACGAAGGTGTTCTTGGGTCTGCCGCGCGAGCGCAGCACGATCTGCACTGACTCGTCTCCGACTCGTTTCGGCGTCGCGGTCGAGATCAGGTAGGTCTTCTCCAGCTGACAGTCGCCGAACCACGACGTGATCCTGCGGTAGGCCTTCACCGCGCGCTGGGTCGAGGAGGAGAGCTCCGTGAACTGGGTCGCCTCGACGGCGGGCAGCTTCTTGGCCTTCTTCGCCCGGTAGGACCGCACCAGCGCAGCGGTCCCACGCGGATCGGCGTACCGCTCGAGCTGACAAGGCAGGACGAGCCCGGTGCCGTCGTCGTTCGTGCTGGTGCTGACCACGGACCACTGCCGATCGGAGCGCTCCTCCAGCGCAGCTGCGCCCAGGAGGTTGCTCTCGGACAGGGTCGGCGGTGGGGGATCTGTGACTCCGGCGGCGGTGTCGGTCGGGGCGGCCGTCGACGGGGCGCCCGGTGCCGCCGCCGGACGGTCCAGGGTCGGACGCGCCCCGGTGGCGTTGGTGATCACCGAACCACTCACGACCAGCGCGGCGACGGTGGCTGCAACCCCCACACCGGTGTGGGTACGCCGGCGTGCTGCGCCGGCGCGTCGCAGAATCGTCGCCCGAGGCCATCCCACGGTGTCGGAGACGGAAGCGACGAGGTCGTCGAAGTGCGAGCGGATGGCGGGGGTCTGCACGTCGAGCTGGAGCGCAAGCTGAGTGGTGGCGTGCTGGAGCTCTCGCTCGGCGGCCTCGAGGGGGATCCCGACCTCGCGGGCGATCTGCGGCATCGAGACGACCGCGAGCTGGGTCAGGACCAGGGTGCGTCGTTGGACCGCACTGAGCTTGCCGAGGGCGTCGAGCGTGGCCCTGACCTCGGGGCTGATGTCCTTGTCGCGGTGCCAGACGCGCGCGGTGTGCTGGCGCTGCGCCAGCCGCCAGGCGTGGGGACGGACGACGCTCTCCGGATCGGTGTGGGTCGAGAGCTTGCGCCAGTGGTGCCAGGCCACGACGAATGCGTGCCGGACTGCTCGCCGCGAGGCAGCCAGGTCACCGGTGAGAGCGAACGTCTGACCCAGCAGACGCTCGCGGGCGTCCTTGTAGAAGGCGTCGAACTTCTCGGGATCTCTCATGACCGCTCCACGGTAGTCGACACCGGCAACCTGGGCGGCCCCGGCGTGCCTGCCCGGCGACGGCCTCCGGGAGGGCGAGGATGGATCGGTCATGACCTCCTTGCTGCCTTCTCGCGACCACCAGGACCGCGCCGCGGAGCGGCGCGGGAGCGGGGTGCTTCAGGACGACCTGACGACCCGCCGTCCGCTGGTGTTCGTTGCCACCTTGGGAGGTGCGCTGGCAGCGGCCAGCACGCTGCTGGTGTGCCTGGCAACAGGAGTCATCGGCTGGTTCCTCATCGACGGCGGCTCCCACGGGGTTCCGCGGGACGGTCTACGGACCGGCGCGCTGGCGTGGTTGATGGGTCACGGCTCGGGGGTGCGTGTCGAGGGGGTCGCCATCGGAGCGGTGCCGCTGGGCGTCACGGTCGCCAGCGCGTGGGCCCTGTGGCGGATCGGGCAGCGCGTCGGCGTCTCGATCTCCGGGCACGGCCCTGACGTGGAGGAGATCGCGGACGGCCAGCGTGACCTCACGGTCCCCGTAGCAGGGATCCTGCTGAGCACCGGCTACGTGGTCGTGGCGGTCATCACCTCCTCGCTGGCCTCGACCCCGGCCACCGCCCCGAGCACTCCGAGCGTGGTGGTCTGGGCCTTGCTGCTCTGCGTGATCGTCGGAGTTCCTGCCATCGCGATCGGCTCCGGGCGAGCTGCGATCTGGACCGCAGTGCTGCCGCCGACGGTGCGAGCCGCCGGGACCATCGCAGGTCGGGTGCTCCTCTGGTGGGTGGCGGTGTCCTCCGTGGTCCTGGTGATCGCACTCCTGAGCGACCTCAGCACCGCGGCCAACGTGCTCTCCCAACTCGAAGCCGGAGTGGGCGCGACCTTGGTCATCGTGGGGGTCAGCCTGCTGCTGGTGCCCAACGCCATCCTGTTCTCCGGCAGCTACCTGCTCGGCCCCGGGTTCACCGTCGGCACCGGCACCCTGGTCGCGCCGAGCGTGGTCGTCCTCGGCCCGTTGCCCAGCTTCCCGATGCTCGCAGCGCTACCGGGCGAGGGCACCGCAGGCGGGTGGACCGCCTGGCTGGTGCTGCTGCCCCTGCTCGTAGCGTTCGTCGCAGTCGCCCTGCAGCAGCGCCGATCTCCTGTCTTCGGGTACACCGAGGGCGGCATCCGCGGCTGTGCAGCCGGGATCCTGGCAGGACTTCTCTTCGGCGTAGCTGCGTCCTTCGCCGGGGGCGCAGTCGGTCCTGGTCGGATGCGCGATGTCGCTCCTGACGCCTTCGACGTCACGCTGCACGCCGTCGCGTCCTTCGGGATCGGTGGGCTGCTCGGCGCGTTGGCGATGACCTGGTGGCAGCGCCGGTCGATGCCGGTCGACATCTCCTTGGACGCCGGCCCGGAGCCGACGCAGTAGGGTCTCGGGCGTGTCGCCCCAGCCTGCTCGCCTCGTCGTCCTCGTCTCCGGGGCGGGCACCAACCTGCAGGCCCTGATCGACGCCTGCGAGCAGGATGGCTACGGCGCTCGGATCGTGGCCGTCGGCGCCGATCGTAGTGGGATCGAAGGCCTCGAGCGCGCGGAGCGTGCCGGCATCGCCACCTTCGTCCGACGGGTCAAGGACTTCGCGGAGCGGCGGGAGTTCGATGCGGCGCTGGCGGCAGACGTCGCGGGGTACCGGCCCGACGTCGTCGTCCTGGCCGGCTTCATGAAGCTGGTGGGTAAGGATTTCCTGGACGCTCTCGGCGGGCGGGTCGTCAACACCCATCCCGCACTGTCGCCGGCGTTTCCCGGCATGCACGGGCCTGCTGATGCACTCGCCTATGGCGTCAAGGTCACCGGCTGCACGTTGTTCGTCGTCGATGACGGCGTCGACACCGGCCCGATCGTGGCCCAGAGCGTGGTCGCAGTAGAGCCTGATGACACCGTCGACTCGCTCCACGTGCGGATCAAGACCGCCGAGCGCCGCATGCTGGTGGAGGCAGTGGGTCGGATGGCGCGTGAGGGTTTCTCCGTGCAGGGCCGCCAGGTCAGGTTCGGACCGAGCCCGAACAACCTCTAGGGTGAGAGCACACGACTGGCGCAGGTGGGCGACCACCGGGGAGTGCCCCGTCTCAGGGGAAGCAGTGAGGCCATCGAACGCCTGGGTGGCCCCCATCACGAGATGAGGAGACCCCCGTCATGAGCGGAACCACGAGTGACCAGATCCCGATCCGTCGAGCTCTGGTCTCGGTCTACGACAAGTCCGGCCTCGACGACCTGGTCCGAGCGCTGCACGAGGCCGGTGTTGCCCTGGTCTCCACGGGTGGCTCAGCCGCCCTGATCGAAGGTCTCGGTCTCCCGGTCACCAAGGTGGAGGACCTGACCGGCTTCCCTGAGTGCCTCGACGGCCGGGTGAAGACCCTGCACCCGAAGGTGCACGCCGGCATCCTGGCCGATCGTCGCCTCGAGTCGCACGTGGCGCAGCTCGCCGAGCTCGGGGTCGAGCCGTTCGACCTGGTCGTGTCGAACCTCTACCCCTTCACCGACACCGTTGCCTCAGGTGCAGCACCTGACGACTGTGTCGAGCAGATCGACATCGGAGGACCCTCGATGGTCCGCGCCGCGGCCAAGAACCACCCCTCGGTCGCGATCGTCACCTCTCCCGATCGCTACGCCGACGTGCTGGACGCAGTCTCCGCCGGCGGTTTCACCCTTGCCCAGCGTAAGACGCTTGCCGCCGAGGCCTTCGTGCACACCGCGTCCTACGACGTCGCCGTGGCGTCCTGGATGGGCAGCGTGCTGACCGACACCTCCGACGGCACGGGCTTCCCGGCCTGGGTCGGCGGGACCTGGGACAAGTCGGCGGTGCTCCGGTACGGCGAGAACCCCCACCAGGGCGCCGCGCTCTACGTGAGCCCCGCCGGTGGTGGCCTCGCGCAGGCGACGCAGCTGCACGGCAAGGAGATGTCCTACAACAACTACCTCGACTCCGACGCCGCACGCCGGGCGGCCTACACCTTCGACGAGCCGACGGTTGCGATCATCAAGCACGCCAACCCGTGCGGCATCGCCGTCGGCGCCGACGTCGCCGAGGCACACCGCCGGGCCCACGCCTGCGACCCGGTCTCGGCCTTCGGCGGAGTGATCGCCACGAACGTGACGGTGTCGGTCGAGATGGCCCATCAGGTCGCCGAGGTGTTCACCGAGGTCGTCGTGGCCCCGGCCTACGAGGACGGCGCCGTCGAGGTGCTGAGCGCGAAGAAGAACGTCCGGCTCCTGGTCTGCGAGCCGATGGCGGCCGGCGAGGTAGAGCTCCGCCCGATCTCCGGTGGCGTGCTCCTCCAGCAGCGCGACTACGTCACCGCGTCCGTCGAGGGTGGTGGCGACGACCCCTCGACCTGGACGCTGGCCTCCGGCGCGCCCGCCTCCGCCGAGGTGCTCGCCGACCTCGCTTTCGCCTGGAAGGCGTGCCGCTCGGTGAAGTCCAACGCGATCCTGCTCGCCCGCGACGGCGCCTCGGTGGGTGTCGGCATGGGTCAGGTCAACCGGGTCGACTCGTGCAAGCTGGCCGTCACCCGAGCAGGGGAGCGGGCCGCCGGTTCGGTCGTCGCCTCCGACGCCTTCTTCCCGTTCGAGGACGGGCCTCAGATCCTCATCGACGCCGGTGTTTCCGCAATCGTCCAGCCGGGCGGCTCGGTCCGCGACCAGCTGACGATCGACGCCTGCACCGCGGCTGGCGTGACGATGTACTTCACCGGGACCCGTCACTTCGCGCACTGATCGACAAAGCCTGCGCGGGGGCCCGCGAAGCACCCGACCTTCGAGCCGGGAGCAGCTGAGGTACCGCCGAGCGCAACCCAGGACGCACCACAGATGACAGGATGACCTCAATGACTGCACAACGTCTCGACGGCACCGCCACGCTCAAGGCCATCAAGCTCGAGCTCACCGAGCGGGTCAGGATCCTCAACGAGCACGGCATTCACCCCGGGCTGGGTACCGTGCTCGTCGGTGACGACCCGGGCTCGCACTGGTACGTGGGCGCCAAGCACAAGGACTGCGCAGAGATCGGTATCGAGTCGATCCGCGTCGACCTGCCCGCCACCGCCACCCAGGCGGAGGTGGAAGCCGCTATCGACGAGCTCAACGCAGACCCGTCCTGCACCGGCTTCCTGGTCCAGCAGCCGACCGGGTTGGACGAGTTCGCCCTGCTCTCGCGCGTCGATCCCGACAAGGATGTCGATGGCCTGCATCCCACCAACCTCGGCAGGTTGGTCCTGGGCGAGCAGGGCTCGCTGCCCTGCACGCCGATCGGGTGCATCGAGCTGCTGCGGCGCCACTGCGTGGAGCTCGACGGGGCCGAGGTCGTGGTGGTCGGGCGTGGGCTCACGGTGGGCCGACCGCTGGGGCTGCTGCTGACCCGTCGCTCGGAGAACTCCACGGTGACCTTGTGCCATACCGGCACCCGCGACCTGGCCGCCCACGTGCGGCAGGCCGACATCGTCGTGGCCGCAGCCGGCGTGCCCGGGATCATCACCGGCGACATGGTCAAGCCTGGCGCCGCGCTGCTCGACGTGGGGGTCTCGCGAGTCGACGGCAAGATCGCCGGAGACCTGGCCGACGACGTCTGGGAGACGGCCGGGTGGGTCTCGCCCAACCCGGGCGGGGTCGGTCCGATGACGCGCGCGATGCTGCTCACCAACATCGTCGCCAGCGCCGAGCGAGCCCTGGGTTGAGCAGATGAGCGTGCAGCCGGAACCGACCGAGCACGTCGAGCCCGCCGAACCCCTCGAACGGCGCTATCCCTCGACGATCGGCGGAGCCTGTTACCTCGCGGTGCTCCTCGCGGCGTCGCTCGGCCTGGCTCTCGTCGTCTGGCAGGACTGGCGGATCGGGCTTCGGGTCATCGCGGGCTCCTTGGCCGCCGCCGGACTCCTGCGCCTCGCCCTACCTCATCGTGATGCCGGCATGCTCGCGGTGCGGGGCCGCCTCGTCGACGTAGGACTGCTGGTCGGGACGGCAGCTGCGCTCTACTACCTCGCCGGCGACATACCTGACCAACCGGTGTAGCCCGACCCCACCAGACAGAGACCAACGGCCGCTCCCACAGCAGTGGTAGCGGCCGTTCGGTGTTGCGTGTGACATGCCGAGTCGGCGCCTAGAGTCGCCGACTCGGCAAAAACGGCAGGTCGAGTCGGCACCTAAACGCGCCGACTCGGCAAGAACTGTGGGTCGAGTCGGCGCCTAAACAC
>JBAVCA010000245.1:0-26438 GCA_049586475.1 Nocardioides sp. | reverse complement strand
AGCTAGCCGCGGCCGCAGGCCTTGTCGTTGATAACGGCGTCGTCATCGACGACAACGCCCGCACCAGCGACACCGACATCGTCGCGGCAGGCGACTGCACCAGCCACTGGATGACGCGCTACGGGCGCAGAATCCGGCTGGAGTCGGTGCCCAGCGCCGGCGAGCAGGCAAAAGCCGCGGCTGCATCGATGTGCGGCAAGGAGAAGACCATCGCCGCGCTGCCGTGGTTCTGGTCCGACCAGTACGACCTCAAGCTCCAGATCGCCGGCCTGAGCGCCGGGTACGACGAGATCCTGCTCAGCGGCGACCCGACACTAGACCGCGACTTCACCTGCTTCTACCTGCGTGAGCAGAGGCTGATCGCAGCCGACTGCGTCAACCGACCGCGCGACTTCATGCGAAGCAAGCAGAAGATCACCGAAGGTCTCGAAGTCGACCGCGCCGAGCTGCTGCAGATCGCAGCGGACTGATTCTCCTCCGTTTCGGGCGGCGCTGCCACCGCTGATTGACCCATGCTTCCGTCTCCGCTCGCTCCACCTCACATGAAGGACCTCCGATGCAGAGCACGATGATGAACATTCCGCTGACCACGGCCGCGATCGTGCGTCACGGAACAACCATCCACGGTTCGGCGCGGGTGCGAACCCTGCAGCCCGACGGGACCGTCAGGAGCGGTAGCTTCGCCGAGGTAGGTCGCCGATCCGCACAGTTGGCCCACGCTTTACGCTCCTGCGGCGTCACTGGCGACGAGCGGGTGGCCACGTTCATGTGGAACAACCAGGAACACGTCGAGGCTTACTGCGCAGTTCCGTCGATGGGCGCGGTGCTGCACACTTTGAACCCCCGGCTGACTGCGGAGCAACTCGTATACATCGGAAATCACGCCGAGGACAAGGTCGTCATACTTGACGGCAGTCTCGCGCCCCTCCTCGCTCCCGCGCTGCCGCAGATCCCCAGTGTCCACACCGTTATCGTGACCGGTCAGATCGACCTGACGCCACTGCGCCGCGATGGGGTCACCGTGCTGGGCTACGAAGAATTTCTCGCCGGTCACCCTGAGACGTTCGACTGGCCCGAGGTCGACGAGGTCTCCGCTGCTGCCATGTGTTACACCTCCGGCACCACCGGCAACCCCAAGGGCGTCGCCTACAGTCACCGATCCACCTACCTGCACTCCATGGCGGCCTGCGCCGCAGACGGTCTGAGCGTCACGGGTGACGACTGTGTGTTGGCCATCGTGCCGATGTTTCACGCCAACGCGTGGGGCCTAGTCTACGCAGCGTTCATGGCTGGCGCGGATTTGTTGATGCCGGACCGGTTCCTCCAAGCCGAACCCATAGTTCGGCTGGTCTCGGCAGAGCGGCCGACGATCGCGGGGGCGGTCCCGACCATCTGGAGCGACGTGCTGAACTATCTGGAGGCAAACCCGGAGCATGACGTGTCGTCTCTGCAATTGGTCGCCTGTGGTGGTTCTGCTGTGCCGCTCCACCTGATGCAGGCGTTCGAGAACAAGTACGGCGTGCGCATCGTCCAGGCGTGGGGGATGACCGAGACATCTCCGCTGGCCGCGATCGCGAGGCCGCCCGCGGCGCTCGACCCCGAGCAGCATTGGGCGCTGCGGGCGACTCAGGGTCGGCCCGTGGCCGGTGTCGAGTTGCGACTGATGGACGACGAAGGCAGCGTGGTCCCGCACGACGGGGAGTCAGTCGGCGAGATCCAGGTGCGCGGTCCCTGGATCACTGGTTCCTACGTCGGTGAGGAGGACGCAGAGAAGTTCGACGGAGGATGGTTGCGCACCGGAGACGTCGGGCGCATTGACGAGCGCAGCTTCGTCACTCTGACAGACCGCGCGAAGGACGTGATCAAGTCCGGGGGGGAGTGGATCTCCTCGGTGGAGTTGGAACTCCTGCTCGCCGGCCATCCCGACGTACTCGAGGCGTCGGTGATCGGGGTGCCGGACGAGAAGTGGCAGGAGCGTCCACTAGCGGTGGTCGTCGCGCGCGACGGCGCCACCGTCGCGCCAGATCATTTGCGCGAGTTCCTCACGGGCAAGGTCGCGAAGTGGTGGCTCCCCGAGCGGTGGTGTTTCGTCGCCGAGGTGCCCAAGACCTCCGTGGGAAAGTTCGACAAGAAGCTTCTACGGGCCATGCACGCCCGTGGCGATCTCGCCGTGATCGATCTCTGAGAACAATCGGCTCTCCTTTCGTTGGGCCGGGCGCAGCGAGCCAGGTTAGTTTGACCTGCTCGTTCTCGGGGTTCTTCCACATCAAGTACCGTGCGCCTCTTGGTGTCTTGGCGCGCACGTTGCCCGTCCGCTTGGTCGTGGGTGGCGTTGATGTCGGCATAGACCGGGGTGATGATCGACCCGACGGTGCGCAGGGCGATCCGCAGCAGCTCGGCGGCCGTGGACTTCGATGCCTTGATTGCCAGCCAGGCGACATGGTCGGTCGATGGCCTAGGTGGGGCCGGCGCCGCGACGCACCCAGTGGACCGAGCCAACCCGCGGATCCGGCACGTGACTCACTGGGTGGTGGCCTCGAGTCTGCGCCGATATCGCCCAGGCCCAGTTCCCGCCAACTCGACGACCTGGGCCGGACGGTGCCGTCCGTGTCCACGTCGATACCGGGAGCGTAGCCGAGGCTACGACGACCACAGGGCCCGGCGGCCACCGTCAATGCTCTCGCGCCGCGGGTCGCACTTGAACGACGACCAACTCCGCGTCCTCGTCGAAATCGACTCGCTCGATCACGGTGTTCTCGCCCTGAAGCGCCCCAGCAGGCACCGCCATCGGCTGATATCACGCACAGCCATGAACTCAGGCGGACAACGGCGTGCGCCTCGGTCGGCCGGCTCGGACACCCACAGATGTTTCAGAAGCGTCGAAGAACCACCCAGATCAGCAGCCGGCGACAATAGTCGTGGGTCATGCCTGAAGATCCGCGGAGTCGCTGTGATGGCAGACCTCAAAATGACGCAATGCGAGCGAGACCTCGGGACTTGACGGGATCAAATCATCTCTGAGCAACTTGGTGGCCTGCTGGAGACGGTAGCGCACAGTATTGCGGTGGACCACCAGTTCTTGTGCGGCTGCATCGATGCTCGTGCCCTGCCGGATGAATGAAGTCACGGTGTCACGCAGGCGTTGCGCGTGGGCTGACGGGTCGGCCAGGTTGCCGAGGGTTCGGCGGACGAACATGTCGACATCTCGGCTGCAGCCCAGGAGGACGACCAACTCAAGCTCTCGGAAGTTCAGGACTCCGTGACCATGACCGCTGGTCACCTCCGCTACCCGCTGCGCGAGGTGATGAGACTCCACGAAGCCCGAGATCCCCCTCCTGCTTGGCCCAACAGCAATGCGGGCGCGCTCATCGAGGCTTCCTACGAGATCAGACCGTAGGGGAGCGGCGGGCTCATGCTGGGTCGCCAGCCACACCCAGACACGACGCCCTCCCGGGCGCACCACCAGGGGGTGCTTGGCTTGGACCTGCCGGGCCAGGTCGCGGCCGATCTCCTCCAGCGCATCGATGGCGTAGTCGTAGTGCTCCTGCGAAGACAGGATCAGAGCCGTGTTGAAGCTCCTGATGGCGTAGCCGCCAAGGTCTGCCGAGGCCCTTGCGGCATCCGACAAGTCACCCTGCAGCAGCTGAGAGACGACCTCGTACCGCAAGGCGTTCGTCCCGATCTCGTTTCGCTGCCGGGCATCTTGATAGATCCGGACCGATTCGTCGACCGAGCTGTCAATCCACTGAGCGGCTCTCTCCCACAAGAAGATGATCAGTTCGGTGCGGTCCGTTTCGGACCCGTGGACATCTGACATCAGGCTCGTCACGTAGGACCACGTGCTTCGCTGGGCGACCCGGTACACGCGCCCGAGGGTCTCCAGCGGAAGGGAGGTCTCCGCCGCCTGGTGAGCGATTCGTTGAGCGCTCGGGACCAGTTCGAAGTGCATTTCTGCTCGATCGAGTTCGCGCAAAAAAGCGATCCAGTGCTCGCGGATGCCCCGATCGATTTCGCCGACCAGGTCATGCCTGCTGGCCAGTTCTGGGATGGCGCTCATGATAGACGCGGCTGTTCGCGCCACCCAGGCCTCCACCTGGGGGACCTGCTCTTCAACGGATACGAAATCCTTCACCCACTGCCGTACCCACGCGGACGGTTGACCGCTCATGTGCGCTCCCTCTGCTCACGTCAATTCTGTGCAAACGTACAACACAGGAGGGGGAGGTTGGTGCGGCCGACGAGACGCTGAGCTCTGGATGGTCCTGTAATAGGCATCACATCAGATCGCGTTTTTTGTCTTCTGAATGCACATACATACACATTGCGTCCTGAGGAGCGTGGAAATGGCTTTCCCGTACAGCCCCTCAACGGGCTGGGTGCACAACGACTGCGACGTCGAGCGCTTCGCGTCACGGCGCCCGCAGCCCGCTCCGCAACAAGACCACGCGAATTGGATTCGGCTGCCCTACCAGGCAGTCCCGGTGGACATGGATGAGAAACGATGAGCACGACGCTCCCCGCCGTGCCCTCGGCGCAGGAATCCCCCGCCGGCACAGGGCCCAGCGGCATGACTCCTGCGTCGCGCCAGATTGCTCGTGACGCGCTGCGCTCGAGCACCGTCTTCAATGTGCTCGCCGCCGTCGGCGACTTCTACTCGTTCGTCGGGAACGTCTTCAAGCAGATGTTCACTCGTCAGTTCCGCTTCCGCGAGTTCGTCTCCCAGGCGTGGTTCATCACGACCGTGTCGTTCGCTCCCGCACTGCTGGTCGCGATCCCTTTCTGCGTCGTCATCATCTTCCAGGTCAACCAGCTATTGATCCAGATTGGAGCCGTCGACCTCGCGGGCGCGGGTGCGGCGGTCGCGGTCGTACGAGAGATTGGGCCGATCGTCAGCGTGCTCGTCGTCGCCGGTGCCGGCGCCACAGCGATCTGCGCGGACCTGGGCTCACGCAAGATCCGGGACGAGATCGACGCGATGGTGACCCTCGGCATCGATCCCATCCAGCGGCTGGTCGTGCCCCGCGTACTGGCCTCCATGCTCGTCGGCGTCGCGCTGAACGGCATGGTCACTGTGGTGGGCTTGGTGGGCGGCTACGTCTTCTCCGTCATCCTCCAAGGTGCTACCCCGGGCCTCTACATCGCCGACCTCACTCTGCTCGTCGGGTTGGAGGACTTCGTCACCTCAGAGATCAAGGCGGCCGTCTTCGGCATGCTGGCTGGCCTGACCGCGTGCTACCTGGGGCTCAACGCCAAGGGTGGCCCGAAGGGCGTGGGGGACGCGGTCAACCAGACCGTCGTCTTCGCCTTCATGCTCCTGTTCGCGGCCAATAGCGTCATCAGCGCGCTGTTTCTGCAGATCAAGTTGGGGGCCTGAGATGGCCGTTTGGCAAGGAGCACTGCTGCGCGGTCCTGCGCGGGGGCTGCGCGAACTAGGCGACCAATTGGAGTTTCACGCCTCGGCCTACCGCGCCGTGCCGCGTGCGATCCGGAGTTATCCCAAGGAGATCGTCCGGCTCCTCGCCGAGGTCTCACTGGGGTCGGGTGCGCTGGCTCTCATCGGTGGCACGGTCCTGGTGATCGGCTTCCTGACCGCTGCCTCTGGCATCGAGGTGGGGCTGCAGGCGTACACGTCGTTCGACAACATCGGCGTCTCCGCGCTGTCGGGGTTCTTCTCTGCCTACTTCAACACCCGTGAGGTAGCGCCGATTATTGCGGGCATTGCGCTGACCGCGACGGTCGGAGCGGGATTCACCGCCCAGATCGGCGCGATGCGCGTCAGCGAGGAGATTGACGCTCTCGAGGTGATGGCCGTTCCGCCCATCCCCTACCTCGTCACGACGCGCATCATCGCCGGTCTGATCGCCGTGGTGCCGTTGTTCACGATCGCCTTGATGTCCTGCTGGCTGGCGACGAGGCTGGTGGTCACCGTCGGCTACGGCCAAGCTCCGGGCACCTACGAACACTATTTCGAGACGTTCCTGGTCCCCTCCGACCTCTTGCTCGCCGGCATCAAGGTCCTGATCATGGCTCTGGTCATCGTGTCGGTCTGCTGCTTTCACGGATTCCGAGCCAGTGGAGGGCCAGCAGGAGTGGGACAAGCCGTGGGCCGCGCCGTGCGCTCGGCGTTGATCGCCACCATGTTCGTCGACCTGATCTTCGCGCTCGCCGTGTGGGGCGGGCCGTCGGTCCACATCGCGGGGTGAGGAGAATGTCAATGTTCAGAGGCATCGATAGACAGCTGCTGACGGGCCTGACCTTTGTGCTGCTCGTGGCCGCGGTCCTTGTGGGCACGGTGATGCAGTACAAGGGCTCGTTCAGCCCCAGTGTCGATGTCGTGGTGCAGGCCGACCGCGCCGGCCTCACGATGGCACCGGGGGCTCCGGTGAAGCTCTATGGAGTCGAGGTCGGGGCCGTGAGCAACGTCAACGTCGACGGCGACCGCGTCCAGATCACGCTCGAGCTCGACCCAAGTGCGGTCGATGCCATCCCGCAGGACGTCACTGCGCAACTCGTGCCGCCGACCGCGTTCGGAGCAAAGTACGTCCAGCTCAGCAGGTCGGAGAACTCGGCCGCAGAGCCGGTCAGGGAAGGAGACGTGATCCAGGCCACGAGCACGACAGTCGAGGTGGACGAGGCGTTCACGAACCTCACTGAGGTCCTCGACGTCGCACGTCCCGCGCAGGTCAGCGATGCGCTGTCGGCGGTCGCGGGAGCGCTGGACCAGCGGGGTGAGGCGCTGGGTGAATTTGTCACCCTGACGGAGACCTACCTGACGTCTTTCAACCCCGCACTCCCGGCCTTGAGCGAGGATCTGCGTCGCGTGGACGACGTCGCGGCGGTCTACGAACTGGCCCGTGAGGACCTCATCTCGACCTTCGACGGCGCTGCGACGACGCTGCAGACGGTTGTGGAGCAGCAGGCCTCCCTGCGAGCCCTCGAACTCAGCCTCACGTCCTTCAGCAGCGAGGGAGACACATTGCTGCGTGAGAGCGGTCCGGGCCTTGCAACGTCCCTGGAACTTCTGAAACCCGTCACGGGTACGCTCGCCCGCTATTCCCCGGAGGTGCCATGTCTGGTCGAGGGCTTGGCCAAGGGCAACGAACTGGCTGAGGTGGCAGTCGGCGGAACCAACCCGGGGATCACGACCTTCACGCATGTCGTACGGGGGCGTGAACCGTACGCCTATCCCACCGATGTGAAGGCTCTGGGTGAGAACCGTGGCCCCAACTGCTTCGGTCTGCCCTACGTCACCCCCGAAGAAGTGCCGCTCAGCTACCAGCCCACGTTCGACGTCGGGGTGAATCCTTATAAATCGACTGAAGCGGATGCAGGGAAACCCGCTGACATTCTCGAGATCCTAGGTTTGGGAGGTCGCTGACGTGGCGACGAGTCCTCTGCGTGTCAAGGAGCGGGCCGATCTCATCCGGCTCGTGATATTTCTGGTCGTCGCCGCACTGGTGACGTTCTGGGTGGCAGCCGTCACTGGCGAGTACCGCTCCGGCGACACCGTCGCCTATCGCGCCGCCTTCAGCGATGTCTCAGGTCTTCAAAAGGGGGACCAGGTCCGGGCTGCCGGCGTTCGCGTCGGCAAGGTGACCGACATCGACGTTCAGCCCGACAGCACCGTTGTGGTGAGTGTGGCGGTCGACGCGTCGCTCACGCTCGATGACGCCACGACTGCGACGATCGAGTACCGCAACCTCATCGGGGACCGCATCGTCCAGCTCGCCAGCGGGGGTCAGGCGGCGCAGGAGATGGCGCCCGGCGACATGATCCCCGTCGCCAACACGGCGTCGGCGCTCGATCTAGACACGCTCCTCAACGGCTTCAAGCCGCTCTTCGCAGGTCTCAACCCGACCCAGGTAAACGAGTTGTCGCAGCAACTCGTGCAGGTGTTGCAAGGTCAGGAGTCCGCGGTCGAGACACTCACGAGTCGCGTGGGCTCCTTCACCTCCACGATCGCCCAACGAGAGCAACTGATCACCCAGGTGATCAGCAACCTCAACCAGGTGCTGGAGACCGTCGACGGGCGCCGAGACGAGGTCGGAGAGCTCATCGATGCTCTCGACATCGTCCTGACCCGCTTCGACCAGCAGGACACCGAGATCCTCGTCGCGGCTGGGAAGATCGACGAGTTCGCCCGCCAGGCATCCGGGCTGCTCGCTCGGGCGCGCGGCGACCTGACGCCCGACCTGCGTGCGCTCACTGTCGCCGCACGCGGGCTCAACATGGAGAGGGATGAACTGGTGGCGGTGCTCCGTCAGCTCCCGCGTCACTACCGCAAGCTGCAGAACGCCGGTTCCTACGGCAACTTCTTCAACTTCTTCCTCTGCGGCGTCCGGATCCAGTCCGACGCGGCGGCCGGCCGTCCGGTCCTGACCCCATGGATCAATTCCGACGCCGAGAGGTGCCAGCCATGAGCAGCCTGTCGGAAAGGCGCGCACTGCGAGGACTGGTGGGCACTTTGGCGATCGTGCTGGTGGTCCTCGCCAGCCTGAACCTCAACCGGCTACCCCTGGTGGGCAACAGCGAGGTCATCCACGCCCAGTTCGCCGAAGCCGGGGGACTGCGCGGTGGTGACTCGGTGATGCTCTCGGGAGCGGAGATCGGCAAAGTGCGCGAGGTCACCCTAGAGGGTGGCGTCGTGGAGGCCGACCTGGCGCTGACCGACCCGGACGTCGAGCTCGGCGACCGCACCGAGGCGCGGATCATCACCACTACCCTGCTGGGCCGCGCCGCAGTCGAACTCGTGCCCGCTGGCCGCGGATCGCTCAAGGCGGGAGACACGATCCCTATCGACCGTACTGATTCGCCGTACAGCATCACCAGTGCCCTCAACCAGCTCACGACCGAGAGCGGGCAGATCGACAAGGCCGCCCTGCAACAAGCCATCGACCAGGCCAGCGGAGTGCTCGAAGGGTCCCAGGATTCTATCGGTCCCGCCCTGCGCGGGATCTCCGACCTCTCGGGCGCGATCGCCGCCAACGACGACCAGCTCGCCACGTTGCTGGCCCGAGCCAGCCGGGTGACCGGGGTGTTGGCAGACCGGGACCGCCAGGTCGCTTCGTTGTTGACAGCCGGACAGTCTCTCTTCGCCGAACTGAACGCACGTCAGCGTGTCATCGACGAGCTCTTGGTCAGCGCTCAGACGCTGGCCGACCAGCTTCGGGCTGTGCTCGACGAGAACGCAAAGGTCATCGGCCCTGCGCTGCGCCAACTGAACGACATCGTCGATGTTCTCAACAGCAACAAGAAGGCGATCCAGGACACCATCGTGGGCCTTCGTGGGTACGCCACGGCATTCGGCGACGCCGCCTCCACCGGTCCATGGTTCGACGCCTACATCCAAAACCTCACCGACCCCGCCACGTTGTCGCCGATCCTGTCTGGAGTGCTCCCGTGACCGCCTTGTCGCACGCTCGCACACTGCGTAGCCCGATCGTTCTTCTCGTGCTTGGACTCTTAGTAGCTGTCGGCATCACCTTGGTCGGAGGGGCCGGCCAAAGGACGGTGTCGGCGACTTTCAGTAGCGCCGAGGGCCTCTACCCCGGGGACGACGTCCGGGTGCTGGGGGTGAGTGTAGGCACTATTCGAAAGGTTGTGCCTGGTGAGGCTGGCGTGAAGGTCGAGCTCGCTATCGACGAGAACCAGCCGATCCCCGCAGACGCACGAGCGGCCATCGTGTCACCGAGCCTGGTCAGCGGTCGATTCGTCCAGCTGGAGCCGGTCTACACCGGCGGACCGGTGCTTGAAGACGGAGCCGAAATCGGCATCGACCGCACGGCGGTGCCGGTCACCTTCGACGATGTCAAGCAACAACTCACCGACTTGACCGGAGCATTGGGGCCGCGCCCGGGTGCCGGGCGGGGTGCCCTCTCGAGAGCGGTCGTGGCTCTCGACAAAGGCCTCGACGAGGGTAACGCCGCCGAACTGCGTCGAGCGATCGCCGGTCTTCGGACGTCGGCCGAGGCTCTCTCGAACCCGAGGTCAGACCTCTTCTCAACCGTCGAGAACCTCGATACCTTCACCCGCGCGCTCGCGCTGAACGATCGAGCCGTTCGGGGCTTCGCCTCGGAGATCGATTCCGTGGGTGAGGTGCTCGAGCGCAATCGTTTCGCCCTGACCAGCGTCCTGCGTGACCTAGCAGTGACGTTGAAGACGGTCCGCAACTTCACCGATGCCAACGGTCAGGGGATTTCGACCGCGGTCCGACGAGTCAACCTCCTCTCTGCGGCGCTCGCAGACCGATCCAATGAACTGGCGGGTTCGCTGCACATCGGTACCAACGCCCTGATCAACCTGGCCAATATCGTGGAGGGTTCCGCCCTGAAGGGGCGCGCAACGCTCAGCGCGCTCGATAGCCTCCCGCAGCTACTGTGCGGCGCGATCCTCGGGGCAGGCGGGACTGCTGCCCAGTGCACCCAGGTGCTTGAGCCGCTGCTGGAGTCGCTGGGCTTGGGCTCGCTGGACCAAGACCTGGTCCCGGGCATCAACGTCGGTGAGCCCGGTGACGGGGAAGACCTCCCGATTCCGGGTCTCGCTGGTGTTGAGATCGATCTCCTGCAAAGCCTCGGTTTCCTGCTGACCGGCAGTACTGGAGGTAAGCCATGACCACCCGCACTGTTCGCCGGAAGTGGAGCGCGGCGCATGTGTGTGCCACCGCCATGGCGGTTCTCCCGCTGATATCCGGTTGCGCTCTGCAGCCGAACGAGAACACGCTGCCCGGGCAGGTTGCCACGGGGGATGACGGCTACTCCGTGACCGTGCACTTCGACGCCGTGGAGAACCTCGTCCCGAACTCCCAGGTGCTCCTCGACGACGTCGTCGTCGGAACCGTGGCCTCCATCGAGGTCGAGGACTGGCATGCGGTGGCCAACATCCGTTTGCTGGATTCGATGCCGATCAGTAGTACAGCGCGCTTCACCATCGGACAGAAAACACTGCTCGGCGCCCAATACGTCGATGTGGACAATCCTGCCGCGACAACCGGGGAGGTCCCGTCGAGTCTCCTCGCGGAGGGCGACGAAGTGCCTCTGGCCCGGACGGGGCGGGCGCCGGCCACCGAGCAGGTGCTCGCGGGAGTGGCGTTGCTGCTCAACAACGGCGGGCTCTCCCAGATCAGCACCATCACCGGTGAGCTGACCACAGCGCTAGACGAGCGCGAGTTGGACACCCGCGACTTGGTCACGCGATCCAACGAGCTCTTGGGCGTCCTGGACGACACGAAGGGGGAGATCGTCAGGGCGCTGGAGTCTCTCAACAGGCTCAGCAAGGGGTTGGCTGGCGACCGAAACACGATTGCCCGCGCCATCGACCGCATTGGTCCGGGGCTCGAGGCGCTTGAGGAGGAGCGGGCTCGTCTCGTAGACGCCGTCACCACTTCCGGACGAGCCAGCACCCGCGCAGTCGGGGTGATTCAGGCAAGTCAAGAAGCGATCCTGGCCAACCTAGATGCGCTCGGCCCGATCTTGAGCAACCTCGGTAAGGCGGCCACTCGGGTGCCGGAGGCCCTGAAGATCGCGATCACGATCCCCTTCCCGGCGATGACCACTGAGGACACGCTGCGAGGGGACTACTCCAACCTCTTCGCCACCATCGACGTCAGTAATCGCAGTCTCGTCGATCTGCTCCTGGGCACGGATCAGTTGCCGTCGTTGCAGTCCGAGGACCCCGTGACGGGACCGATCGAAGAGCCCCGCACAGAGAGCAAAGCGGACAAGGGCACTCGGGGCGGCGCATCGGGCGGCGACGCCGACCAGGGCGCCGACGGCACGAATGACAGCGGTGGCCTATGCCTCCTCCAACTGCTAGGAGACTGCTAATGGTTCTCACCCCGTTGATCAAGCGCCAACTCCGCATCTTCGCGGCCCTCACGGTGGTCGCCCTCTTCTTCGCCGCGGTGGTCTACGCACGAGTTCCGGCGATGATGGGCGTCGGCGTGTACGAAGTTCGTGCTGAATACCCAGACGCCAGTGGTCTGTACCCCAAGGCCATGGTGACCTACCAGGGTGTCAAGGTCGGTGAGGTCACCGACCTTGAGGTCGAGGACGGTGGTGCTGTCGCGACCTTGCGGATCGACGACCAGCACGACATCCCCGCCGATGCGATCGCCGAACTGCACAGCACGTCCGCAATCGGTGAGCAGTACGTCGATCTGGTGCCGCCCGCACGTGCCTCTTCCGAGGCGCGCGGGTCCGCCAGCATGTCCGACGGCGACCTGATCCCTGCTGAGCGCACGATCGCGATGCCGCAGATCACCCCCGTCTTGGAGTCGGTCAACGACCTGCTGGGCGCCATCCCACGAGAACGCACCCGGCGTGTGCTCGACCAGGTGGATGAGGGACTGGGGGGCAGCGGTCCCGACCTCGCGGCCACGATCGACGCAGCAGACAAGTTGATTATCACAGCGCAGGCGCGACTGGCCGCGACGACGTCACTGATCAGGACCGCACAACCTGTCCTGGGCACCCAGCAGGAATTGCGAGGCACGACCCTCAGCTACGCACAGTCACTCGCGTCCTTCACCGCAGAGCTCGCTGACCGAGACAGAGACCTGCGCTCGCTGCTGGATGAAGCACCCGACGGTCTGGAGTCGGCCACCGGACTCGTCACCGACCTCCAGCCGACGCTTCCCCTCCTCGTGACCAACTTGACCACGAACGCCGAGGTCCTCAACACATACCTCCCGCAGATCCAGGAGGGCTTGGTCTACTACCCGGTCACCGTCGCGCGCCTTCAGAGCGCCATCAACCCGAGGGAAGAGTTCGGGGACGTCAACCTTGACCTTCGCCTCAATGTCAACAACCCACCCGCCTGCTCTCAGGGCTATTTGCCAGCGAGTCAACGGCGGGACCCTTCGGTCGAAGGTGTCCGTAAGGTTGACCGGTTGGCACACTGCACGGTGCCTGACCCGGACCCCAAATCGGTGCGGGGCGCCCGACTCCTTCCGTGCCCACAAAGCGCGGAGCGCGGTCCGTTGCCGTCGGCCTGCGGACTCGAGTTCGGGAAGGGTGTGTGGCCCAACAATCGGGGATCGTCCCGTGGGTCTGATCTCGCCCGGGGGTTGCAAGGCTCGTCAAGTCCGGACAGTGCAGAACGTTCGGGCTGGCAGATGCTGATGCTCGGTCCGCTGGAGGCGCGATGAAGAACGTCCGGGAGTTCTTCGCGGACAGGGCGACAACCTGGTGGCGGGGATGGCGTCCGCTCGGGCTGCAGGTCGTTGTCACTCTCCTCGTCGTCCTCGCGGCCGGCGCTGCATGGGAGCGCGGGGTCGCGTGGCGGGACGCTCACGAGCGTGAGCAGGAACGAAGCGAAGTCGTGGAGGCCGCGAAAAAGCAGGTCTTAGGGCTGATCACTATCAGCGCGGAGACGACGGCGGAGGACCTTGACGAGCTCATTGCCGGGGCTACGGCGTCCTTCCGCGACGACCTACGTGCGCAAGCCGGTCGGATACGTGACGAGGTCATCAAGAACGAGGTTGTGGCCACGGGCGAGGTCGTCTCTACGGGAGTCGTGAGCGTTGAAGACGACGCAGCGACGGTCATCGTGGCTGCGAAGGGATCCGTCGACAACCTCAACACCGGAGAACCAGAACCACGCAACTATCGGCTCGAGGTCGAGTTCAAGCAGGTTGACGGCATGTGGTTGGTCTCGACCCTACGGTTCGTGGCATGAGCGACAGGACCAGCGAGCATTCCGCTGAGAATCAGTCCGTTTCTGCCTCCTCCGGAAATGGGCGCAGACGCGGCCTGTCCATGCTGTTGTTGAGCGTGGCGATTGTCTTCGCGACCGTTGCCGGGTTCGCGACGTGGCGGACCGGCCAAATCCACGATCTGGCGTCGGCCCGAGACGAAGCGCTCAACGTCGGTCGAGAACGAATATCCCTGCTGCTCAGCTACCGTCACACCACCTTGGACGAGGATCTCGCGACCGCACTGGGCCAGACCACGGGCGCCTTCACGGAAGAGTTTCGGACTCTGCTCGACGACGTCGTACGCGACACCGCCACAGATCGGCGGATCACGACACAGGCGAGCGTCAATGCGGCAGGCGTGGTCTCCACGAAGAACGACGAGGTCGTGCTGCTCATCTTCCTGACCCAGTCGACCACAAGTCGGAACTCCCCTGATCCCGTGGTGAGCGGCAGTCGGGTCGACGTCACCATGCAACGCGTCGGGTCAACCTGGAAGATCGCCGGGTTGGAGACCAAATGACGAGTCGACCCAGGCCGTATCAGCAGGGCTTCACCGCGAAAGCAGAAGGACTGACATGGGTGTAGAGATCAAGGTTGACAACCTCACCAAGAGCTTCGGAAAGAGCCTCATCTGGGCGGACGTCTCGCTGACGATCCCGGCTGGCGAGATCTGCGTGATGCTGGGGCCGTCCGGCACCGGCAAGTCGGTGTTCTTGAAGACCCTTATCGGTCTGCTGAAGCCCGACTGCGGCTCGATCGTCATCGAGGGCACCGACATCGCCTCGTGCTCGGAGAAGGACCTCTACGAGATCCGCAAGTTGTTCGGCGTGCTGTTCCAGGACGGCGCGATGTTCGGCTCCATGAACCTCTACGACAACATCGCTTTCCCGCTGCGCGAGCACACCAAGAAGTCCGAGTCGCAGATCCGCGAGATCGTCCTGGAGAAGATGGACCTCGTCGGTCTCCTCGGCACCGAGGACAAGCTGCCCGGGGAGATCTCCGGCGGCATGCGCAAGCGCGCCGGCATCGCCCGCGGCCTCGTGCTCGACCCGGAGATCGTGCTCTTCGACGAGCCGGACTCGGGCCTCGACCCGGTGCGCACGGCGTTCCTCAACCAGCTGATCGTCGACCTCAACGCCCAGATCGACGCGACCTTCCTGATCGTGACGCACGACATCAACACCGCTCGCACGGTGCCGGACAACATCGGCCTGCTCTACCACAAGCACCTGGCCATGTTCGGACCGCGCGAGATGCTGCTGAGCTCCGAGGAGCCGGTGGTGCGCCAGTTCCTCAACGCCCAGCGAGTGGGTCCGATCGGGATGTCGGAGGAGAAGGACGCCGACGAGCTCGAGGCCGAGAAGGACCAAGACCTGCCGCCGCTGCCGCCGATCCCGCTGCAGATCGAGCCGTCCAGCGGGATTCCGCGCCGTAGCCAGCGCGAGCCCGGCGGTTGGTGCCGTGACAACGGCGTCACGCCTCCGCCCGGATCGTTCGAGGCGAACGTCAACATGACGACGAAGATCTAGGACCGCACCACGTGTCAACCATCATGAATTCGCGGGTGCTCAAGCCCATCGGGACCGCAGGCACGCTCTTCGCCTTCGCTCTCGATGTGCTGCGAGCGCTCTTCCGGCGGCCGTTCCAGGTGCGGGAGTTCATCCAGCAGGCATGGTTCATCGCCTCGGTGACGATCATTCCCACCGCGCTCGTGGCGATCCCGTTCGGCGCTGTGATCGCGCTGCAGGTGGGCGGCCTGATCAAGCAGTTCGGTGCCCAGTCGTTCACCGGCTCCGCCTCGGTCCTCGCGGTGGTGCAGCAGGCCGGTCCGATCGCGACCGCGCTACTGATCGCCGGCGCCGGTGGTTCGGCGATCGCCGCCGACCTCGGTTCGCGCAAGATCCGCGAAGAGCTCGACGCGATGATGGTGCTCGGCATCGACCCGATCCAGCGCCTCGTGGTCCCCCGGGTGCTCGCGGCCATGCTGGTGGCGTTCTTCCTCAACGGGTTGGTCACGGTCGTCGGAGTCGCCGGAGGCTACGTCTTCAACGTCATCCTTCAGGACGGAACCCCCGGCGCCTACCTGGCCAGCTTCACTGCGCTCGCCCAGCTGCCCGACCTCTACGTCGGTCTCGTCAAGGCAGTGATCTTCGGGCTCATCGCGGCGATCGTGGCCAGCTACAAGGGCATCAACGCCGGTGGTGGGCCCAAGGGCGTCGGTGACGCCGTCAACGAGTCGGTGGTCATCACCTTCCTGCTGCTCTTCGTGGTCAACTTCGTGCTCAGCACGATCTATCTCCAACTCGTCCCACCGAAGGGGGGCTAGCGCAATGGCGAACGTCAAGGACGTCTACCAGGTGCCGCTGAAGTCCCTCGACGGGCTCGGGGAGCAGCTCCACTTCTACATCAACGTGCTGCGGGCGATCCCGCGCTCGGTGAAGCGCTACCCGAAGGAGATCGCCAGGATCCTGGCGGAGGTCACCCTCGGGTCAGGCTCGCTGGCAGTGATCGGCGGCACCGTGGGTGTCATCCTCGGGCTCACCTTCTTCACCGGGGCCCAGGTCGGGCTCTCGGGCTACGCCGCGCTCAACCAGCTCGGAACGGCTGCGTTCTCCGGGTTCGTCTCGGCCTACTTCAACACCCGCGAGATCGCCCCGCTCGTCGCCGGCATCGCGCTGGCCGCCACGGTCGGGTGCGGCTTCACCGCCCAGCTCGGCGCCATGCGTATCTCCGAGGAGATCGACGCCCTCGAGGTCATGGCGATCCCCTCGATGCCGTTCCTCGTCGCCACCCGGGTGGTCGGTGGCCTGATCGCCATCATCCCGCTCTACGTCGTCGGGCTGCTGTCGTCCTACTTCGCCAGCAGGCTCGTGGTCACCCAGTACTACGGCCAGAGCGCGGGGACCTACGACCACTACTTCAACCAGTTCCTGCCACCAGGCGACGTGCTCTGGTCGTTCGGCAAGGTGCTGGTCTTCGCTGTGGTGGTCATCCTCATCCACTGCTACTACGGCTTCAACGCCAGCGGCGGTCCGGCCGGCGTCGGCGTGGCGGTGGGTCGCGCGGTGCGGACGAGCATCGTGGCCATCAACGTGATCGACCTGTTCCTGTCCATGGCCATCTGGGGCACCACCACGACCGTGAGATTGGCGGGTTGACATGCTGAATCGCATCCTGTCCATGCACAAGGTCCTCGGTGTCGCCTTCCTGGCGCTGCTCCTCCTCGCGGTCTACGCGACCTACGCGATCTTCACCAAGTCCTACGTCGACTACGACGAGGTGACGCTGGAGACCTCCAACATCGGCCTGCAGCTCCCCGTGCGCGCTGACATCAAGATCCGCGGCGTCCTGGTCGGCGAGGTCCTGGACTACCAGGCCAATTCCGCCGGCGGCGCCGAGGTGACCCTCGGCCTCTACCGCGACAAGACCGACATGATCCCCCGCGACGTGAGCGGGTCGATCCTGCCCAAGACCTTGTTCGGCGAGAAGTTCGTGACGCTGATCCCGCCGGTCGACTGGGAGCAGGGCACCGACCCGCACATCGAGGACGGCGACACCATCGAGCGCACCGAGGTCAGCACCGAGGTCGAACAGGTGCTCTCCGACCTGCTGCCCCTGCTGCGTGCGGTGCAGCCGGCCAAGATCGCGATGACGCTCAATGCCGTTTCAGCCGCTCTCGAGGGCCGCGGCGAGCAGCTCGGCGAGACGCTGGAGACCTTTGACTCCTACCTCAAGAAGTTCAACCCCGAGGTGCCGCAGCTCATCGAGGACCTGCGCAAGACCGGGGAGGTCGGCGACATCTACACCGCTGTGCTGCCCGAGCTCGCCGACATCCTCGACGACTCCGTCACGACCCTGGGGACGCTCGAGGGACGCGACGCAAAGCTGCGCGCGCTCTATCGTGATGTCGCCGGCTTCAGCAACAGCCTGCGCACCTTCCTCAGCGACAACGAGGAGAGTATCGTCCGCGCCGGCGAGGTCAGCGCCAAGCAGCTGCGGGTGCTCTCGCGCTACTCGACCGAGATCCCGTGCCTGACCGGCGGCATCGTGACTGCCGGGCAGTACCAGGCCGAGGCCTTCCGCAACTTCACCCTGCACATCGTCCTCGAGACGCTGCCGCGGCAACCCCGTGCCTACAACGTCAACGACCTCCCGAGGTTCGGCGAGGACCGCGGGCCCGACTGCCTCAACCTGCCCAGCCCTCCGTGGAGCCAGGAGAACCCCTTGAAGCGCCAGCCCGACTTCGACGACGGCGTCGACGAGCCGACCGGCAAGGGCACCAGCCGGGTCGCGACGTCCTACGCCTTCCGCGACGGACGTGGGTTCATGGGCGGTGCGGCGGAGTCCGCGCTCTACAAGAGGCTGATCGCTCCGAGCATGGGGATCAGCGCCGACGAGGTGGGTGACCTCGGTCCGCTCCTGGTCGGACCGATGGCACGGGGAGCGTCGGTGAGCCTTCGATGAAGCTCCTCGACAAGAAGACCGGCATCGATCTCACCAAGCTGCTCATCTTCATCGTGGTCACCACGATGGCCACCGGCGTGCTCGTGGTCACGATCGGCAACCTGTCCTTTGCCGGCAGCCAGGACTACAAGGCGGTCTTCGCTGACGTGACCGGGATGAACAAGGGCGATGACGTGCGGATCGCCGGCGTCAAGGTCGGCACGGTCAGCAGCATCGACGTGCTCGACCCCCAGGACTCCGACTATCCCGACGACCTCGAGGAAGCTGAGCGTCTTCCGGGCTCGTCCTCGAGCTTCTCGACCCCGGAGGGGATGGCCCCCACGGTGGCGTCGGTGACCTTCTCCGTGCAGAACGGCACAAGCCTTACCGAGTCGACACACGCCACGATCCGGTATCGCAACCTGGTCGGGCAGCGCTACATCGCGCTGTCGCAGGAGATCGGCGACACGAGCGTGCTCGACAGCGGTGCGGAGATCCCGCTCTCCCAGACGACGCCGTCGCTGGACCTGACGCTGCTGTTCAACGGCTTCAAGCCGCTGTTCGAAGCGCTCAGCCCGGACGACCTCAACAAGTTGTCCTTCGAGATCATCCAGGTCTTCCAGGGCCAGGGCGGCACGCTCGAGAGCTTGTTGGCCAGCACCGCCTCGGTGACCCAGACGCTCGCCGACCGCGACGAGGTCATCGGTCAGCTGCTCGAGAACCTCGACTTCGTGCTCGATCGTCTGGCGGACCGCGACGACCAGCTCAGCGACCTGATCATCAGCTTCCGCGACCTGGTGCGCGGACTCAAGGACGATCGAGAAGCGATCCTCGACTCCCTGCAGGGGATCAGTGACCTCTCGGTCAAGACGGCCGACCTGGTCACCGACCTGCGCGCGCCCTTCGTCGAGGACATCAAGCAGCTGCGCCGTCTCAGCAAGACGCTGGACGACGGCAAGGGAGAGATCGACCGGGCGCTCCAGGTGCTCCCGATCAAGCTGCAGAAGGTCGGGCGCACCGCGATCTACGGGTCCTGGTTCAACTTCTACCTCTGCGACTTCAAGGGCCGCGTCCAGCTGCCGGGAGTCACCGTGCCCGTGAACTTCAACACCAACGCAGCAAGGTGTGATCTGGGATGAACTACCCCACCCGACTCGACGCTCCGCCCGCCTCGCTTCGTCGACGAGCCGTTGCGGGGGGGTCGCGATGAAGCCCTTCCGCGAACGTAACCCGGTCATCATCGGCGCGGCGAGCATCACCGTGCTGGCGCTCCTCCTGCTAGCAGCCTTCCGGGCCCAGGACCTGCCGCTGATCGGCGGGGGCGACACCTACTTCGCCGCCTTCGACGAGGCCGGCGGGCTCAAGGCCGAGGACGCCGTCCTGATCGCCGGGGTCCGGGTCGGTGCTGTCGACAAGGTCACCCTCGAGGACGGCGAGGTGCTGGTGGAGTTCACCGTCAAGACCGATGCCACCCTCGGTGAGGCGACCGGTGCGGCGATCAAGGTCAAGACCCTTCTCGGCTCGAAGTTCCTTGCCGTCGTGCCGGCCGGCGACGGTCAGCTCGCGGCCGAGTCGCTGATCCCGACCGAGCGGACCACCTCCCCGTTCGATGTGACCCAAGCGTTCGAAGGCCTCGCCGAGACCTCCAACGAGGTCGACACCAAGCAGCTCACCCGGTCGCTGGGCGTGCTGGCCGACTTGTCGCGCAACACCCCAGATGAGTTCCAGGACGCCTTGGCGGGCGTCACGGCGCTGTCGGGCAACCTCGCCGACCGCGACGCCGAGATCAATTCCCTGCTCACCAACCTCAAGCGCCTCTCGACCGTCCTGGACGACCGCGACGACGACATCATCACCCTGATGCGGGACTCCGACGTCCTCTTCCAGGCGCTGATCGCACGGCGGGACGAGATCCACGACGTGCTCGTCGCCACCCAGCAGCTCTCGGCCGAGCTCACCAAGCTCGTCCGGCAGAGCCGCGAGGACCTCAAACCGGCTCTCACCCAGCTCAAGAGCGTGCTGGACGTCATCAACAAGAACGAGGACAACCTCGATGCGAGCCTGCGACTGATGGCGCCGTTCTACCGCGTCTTCGCCAACACCCTCGGCAACGGACCGTGGTTCGACACCTACATCCAGAACCTGCCCCCGGTGCCCAACCTCGCCTCGGGTCCCGACGTCTTCGGCGGGGGGAAGCCCTGATGAGCATCGTGCAGCGCTTCGCGGTCCCCCTGGTCGTGGCGATCTTCGCGCTCGTCGCCGTCATCGCCGTGGTCGGCGGGAGTGACGACAAGAAGCTGGTCACCGCTTACTTCCCTCGTACGGTCTCGCTCTACGAGGGCAGCGACGTGCGCGTGCTCGGCGTCCCCATCGGCACCGTCGACTCGGTCGTGCCCGAGGGCACCCGGGTCAAGGTCGTGATGTCCTACGACCCCGACGTCGAGGTGCCGGCCCAGGCCAGTGCCCTGGTGATCTCGCCGGCGATCGTCGGAGACCGCTACATCCAGCTCGCGCCGGTCTACACCGGCGGCGACGTCCTTCCCGACAACGCCTTGATCGAAGAGGACCGCAACCAGGTCCCCCTCGAGCTGGACGAGATCTACAGCGGGCTCGACCGCCTGACCGTGGCCCTCGGCCCGAACGGCGCGAACTCCAAGGGCGCTCTCAGCGACCTGCTGGAGGTCACGGCCGACAACTTCGGCGGCCAGGGCGAGGCGTTCAACACCACGATCAAGAACTTCGGCCGCCTCAGCGCGACCCTCGACAACAACAAGGATGAGCTCTTCGACTCCGCACGGGAGCTGTCGGGCTTCATCACCACGTTGGCCGAGAACGACTCGGTGGTGCGCGACTTCAACGACTCGCTCGGTCAGGTCTCCACGGTCCTCGCCGAGGAACGCCAAGAGCTTGCCGGCGCGCTGAAGAACCTCGCGGTGGCGCTCGACGAGGTCGGGACGTTCGTGCAGGAGAACCGCACGGCACTGGGTCAGAACATCCGCGGGCTCAACCGGGTCCTGAAGGTCTTCGTGCGCCAGCGCGACAACTTCGACGAGGTCCTCGCCACGGCTCCGCTCGCCCTGAACAACCTGGCGCTCACCTACAACCCCGACTCCGGCACGCTCGACACCAACGCCAATGTCGGGCAGCTGGAGAACGAGCTCCTCAACGACCCGAAGGCCCTGCTGTGTGCCTTCGTGAGCGCCAACGACCCGGACGGATCCACGTGCGACCTCATCCAGACCCTGCCCCTCCCGCGGGCCGGGACGTTCGGACCGGGGACGGGCTCCTCCATCGGCGACAAGTTCGATCCCACGCTCGGCGGCCTCGTGGAGGTGGCGTCGAGATGAGCAGCAACCTCCTACGCCGTTTCCGGCTCGCGGTCGCGATGCTGGCCGGCACGCTCGCCTTCACCGCCTGTGACTTCGACGTCTACTCGCTGCCGTTGCCCGGTGGCGCCGACGTCGGTGACGACCCGATCAGCGTGACGGTGGAGTTCGCCGACGTCCTCGACCTCGTCCCGCAGTCGTCGGTGAAGGTCAACGACATCTCGGTGGGCGAGGTGACCGATGTCAAGCTCGACGGTCAGACCGCGCTGGTCACCCTGCAGCTGCGCAACGACACCGATCTGCCGGCCAACGCGGTCGCCACGATCCGTCAGACCAGCCTGCTCGGCGAGAAGTTCGTCTCCCTGGCGGCTCCGACCGCCGAGGACCCGACCGGCACGCTGGCCGACGACGCCGAGATCCCGCTCGAGCGCACCGGTGCCAATCCCGACGTGGAGGAGGTGCTGGGTGCGCTCAGCCTGCTGCTCAACGGCGGAGGACTGCCCCAGCTGCGCACCATTGCCCAGGAGCTGAACCTGGCGCTCGAGGGCCGCGAGGAGTCCGCGCGGTCGCTGCTGCGCCAGGTGGATCTCTTCATGAGTCAGCTCGCCGCCAACAAGGGCAGCATCGTCAGCGCGATCGAGGCGATCAACCGGCTCGCCATCGGTGTGCGCGCCCAGCAGGGCAGCATCGACCAGGCGCTCGATGAGCTGCCGGCGTCGCTGAAGTCGCTGGACCAGCAGCGTGGCGACCTGGTCACGATGCTGCAGGCCCTCGACCGGCTCAGCGGCGTGGGCGTGCGCGTCATCAACCGTTCCAAGGACGTCACGATCGAGTCCTTCCGCCAGCTGCAACCGTTGCTCACCCAGCTCGCCAACTCCGGAGACTCGCTGGTCGACGCCTTCAGCGTGTTCCTGACCTACCCCTTCGTCGACGAGGTCGTCGGACGTGACCCCCAGGTGGCGCGCAACCTGCAGATGGGTGACTACACCAACCTCTCGGTGCGTCTCGAGATCGATCTTGCCGATCTGGCTGTACCGGGGCTCCCGTGCTTCCCAGCGCAGGACATCGACAACAACATCCCGATCGGAGAGATCCTCGACCTGCCCAACCTGTGTCAGGGAGCCTCGGACGCGATCGCGGTGTGCCTCAACGAAAAGACAGCCGAGGCCTGCAACGGGTTGCCGGGCGGCGTGATTCGGGCTGTGTGTTCCAGCCTCCCGGTCCCCCTGCCCGGGCTGTGCGACACCGGCGGTGGCGGTGGCGGTGGCGGTGGCGGCGGCGGCAATGGCCCGCTGCCGGACCTGCCGAACCTGCCCGGTGGGGTCAGTGGACTCAACGGGATGAGCGGGCTCGGTGGGCTCCTCAACCGGCCTGCTGCCAACCCCGCTTCGGCACCCACGCGGATCGACGGCGACGGACTCACCTACGGAGAGCTCATGGAGATGTTCGATCCAGGCCTGACCAGCCTGCTGACCCCGGGGATGGTGCTCCGATGATCACCCGTCGCGTCCGCCTCCAGCTCCTGGCCTTCGTCATCATCACCCTCGTCGGTGTCTCCTTCGTCGGCGCCCGCTACGCCCGCCTGGACCGGCTCGTGCGCGACGACGCGTACACCGTGCAGGCGCACTTCGCCGATTCCGGCGGCATCTTCGCCGGCGGTGAGGTGACCTACCGCGGCGTCGGCATCGGCATCGTCGACAAGATGGTGCTGACCGAGGACGGCGTCGACGTGTTCCTCGAGATCCAGAACAAGTGGGACGAGATTCCCGCCGACTCCTTCGCGCTGGTCGGGAACCGCTCCGCCGTCGGTGAGCAGTACGTCGAGCTCCAGCCGGAGAGCGACTCGGCCCCCTTCCTGGAGGACGACTCCGAGATTCCTCGGGAGATGACAGCGATCCCGATCCAGACCGACGAGCTGCTGACCAACCTCTCCAACACCGCGGACTCCGTCGACAAGCAAGCCCTGCGCACCACCGTCGACGAGTTCGGCGCAGCTTTCGCCGGGACCGGCGAGGACCTGCAGACGATCCTCGATGCGGGCAGCTCGTTCATCATGGAGGCGGACCGCAACTTCGACGTGACCCAGCGGCTCATCCGGGACAGCAACATCGTCCTCGACGGTCAGCTCGCTTCGGAGAGCTCCTTCACGACCTTCGCCGAGCAGCTGTCGCTGTTCAGCGGGACGCTCGCCGGTGCTGATCCTGACCTGCGCAAGGTGATCGATGACGGATCGTTCGCGGCCAACCAGCTGCGCGGCTTCATCGAGGAGAACCGGGTCGAGCTCGGGACGTTGCTCAACAGCCTGGTGACCACCGGCGAGGTCGTCGTCAAGAACCTCGACGGCGTCGAGCAGGTGCTGGTCATCTACCCCTACGTCGTCGAGGGCGGTTTCACCGTCGTGTCGAAGACCAAGGAGACCGGGCTCTACGACGCACACTTCGGGATGATCATCACTGACAAGGCCGCGTGCCGGCAGGGCTACGACCCCGATGAGCGGCGGCCTCCGTCCTCCGGCGCCAACATCCCGATGGACGAGGACGCCCGGTGCTCGGAGCCGCCCGAGGTCAGCAACGCCCGCGGGGCGCAGAACCTGCCCCGCGCGGCGACGGAGTTCGATGGCGAGGAGATCGTCGCCTCCTACGACCCCGAGACCGACTCCCTCACCTGGGGCGCGCCTGAGGCCTCCTTGACGTCGCCGGGTACCGTCGCACCGGCAACGCTTGGAAAGGACTCATGGAAGTGGCTGTACATCCAGCCGATGACGGCAAACTAGTCATCGACGACTCCCCTCGGCGAGCCACTTCCGTCCTCACGATCGCCTCCGGCGTTTTCGTCGCCGTCATCGTGGTCTGCCTGTTCGTCATCGGCCTGAGCCTCTTCACCGGCCTCTTCGACGGAGACGACAGCGACACCGCCGGCCGTGACGATCGGGTGACGCGCGACGCCGTGCTCAGCACGGCAGACCAGTTCGTCCGCCGGGTCAACACCTACGGCCCAGCCGACCTCGATGAGGAAAACAAGCTGTCCGCGTACGCCGATCGTGTGCGAGAGGTGATCAGCTCGAAGTTCTCGGTCTCCTTCGACGACAACCTCAACCTCGCCGAGCAGTCGGTCGCCCAGGCCGGATATGCGCGTGGGGTCGAGATCTATGCCGTCGGCCTCGACTCCCTCGACGGTGAGAAGGCCAGTGCCCTGGTCGCCGGCGTGATCACCGGTTCCTACCCGGACTCGAGCGCGCAGGCCGAGGAGGACGATCGCGTCGAGTACGAGCCGCAACCGTTCCGCTTCCGGGTCTCGCTGATCAAGAGCGAGGGGGAGTGGCAGGTTGACGACTTCTCGCCGTTGACCGGGGAGATCGTCAACCCCGAGGACCTGATCAACCCCGAGGCGCCAGCCGCGACCCCGTCGAGCCCGGCCCCGACGAGCAAGGGATCTGGTTCATGACCCCCAGCTGGTACGACGTCCTCGGGGTCGACCCCGGCGCGGGCAGCGACGAGATTCGGAGGGTGTGGAAGGCCGCTGTCGCCGACCTCGACCCCGGCGACCGGCGTTACCGACTGCTCAACAAGGCCGCCGAGGTGCTCCTCGACCCGGCGAGCCGAGCCGCCCACGACCGCGAGCTCGAAGCCGACGCTGCCGAGGACGATGCCCAAGACGCGGACCAGGACGCGGCGCTCGAGCGAGACCCCGCGCCCGGCTCCAGCGCTCCCGCCGCTGGGCAGAGTCCGTCGCGACGCGCCGTGGCGCGCACCGCGGCGCTCGGTGTCGCAGCGCTCCTCCTGCTCGTCACAGCCGTGACCTCCGTGGTGCAAGCCGGGGACGACACCGACCCCGGAGGCGCCACCCTCCCCGACGCGCGCGAGGTCTCGGCCGCCCGCGCGGCGGCGGAAGCTGCCGTCGTGCCCGTGCTCTCCTACGACTACCGCCAGCTCGAGCAGGACAAGCAGGCGGCGCTGAGCTACATGACGCCCGCCTACGCGGCCGAGTACGAGCAGCTCTTCGAGAGCGTGATCGCCGTCAACGCGCCGGCCACCGAGACCGTGGTCAGCGTCGAGGTGCAGGCCTCCGGAGTCGTGCGCACCGGTGAGGACCTCGTCGACGTCCTGCTGTTCGTCAATCGCCCGACGACCAACAAGCAGCAGACCACCCCGGAGATCTACAAGGACCAGGCAACGCTGCGGATGCGTGACCTGGGCGGCGAGTGGCTCGTCGACTGCGTCATCTCCGGCTCCGGCAGCACCTGCGAGGACTGAGCCGACCAGCCCCGACGTGGCCGCGCAACGCGGGGTGCTTGACCTGCGTGCGCATCGGGTTCATCATCGTCGCAACGTTCTTCTTCGCGAACGGGTGGGGCCGGTGGCGACACCGGTCCTCGTCCAGCGACAGGGCTGTGCGCCGGGGTTGAGTCATGCCCCGACTTGCGGTAGCGTGGACCCTTGCGCCTGCCCTCAGATACTCATCAGCCTGCCCGGTGGCCGATGACGTGGTGGTCGGGCGCCTACCAGCGTTTCTGTCGAAGGACGTCTCTTGGCCGCGCGCAGCACCTCTGCATCCCCCCGTCCCACCAGCCCCACCAGCGTCTCGGCTTCGCGCCGCATCAGCTTCGCGAAGATCTCCGAGCCGCTCGAAGTGCCTCAGCTCCTCTCCCTCCAGACCGACGCCTTCGACTGGCTGATCGGCAACGAGAAGTGGAACGCCGTCGTCGAGCGTCGCCTCGCCGAGGGCGAGGACGTCTCGAGCAAGTCCGGTCTGACCGAGATCTTCGAGGAGATCTCTCCGATCGAGGACTTCTCCGAGACGATGTCGCTCTCCTTCGAGAACCCGGTCTTCTACGACCCCAAGTACACCGTTGACGAGTGCAAGGAGAAGGACTTCACCTACTCCGCTCCGCTCTACGTCTCGGCGGAGTTCACCAACAACGACACCGGTGAGATCAAGGGCCAGACGGTCTTCATGGGCGACTTCCCGCTCATGAC